>JARKQP010000139.1 GCA_029974875.1 Mobilitalea sp. | reverse complement strand
GGATATTTATACGGCTATGAATATCCAGGAAGCAAAACAAATACTAAATGACAATGATATCGATATTATAATATGTGATATTGAGATGCCCAAGGGAAGCGGGCTGGATCTGATTAGCTGGGTAGTGGAGTATAGCCTGGAATGCATCTGCATTTTTTTAACCTGCCATTCTAAGTTTGACTATGCGAAAAAGGCAATATCCCTGGGGGTCATGGATTATTTATTAAAGCCGGTGGACTATCAGGAGCTTGAGCAGGTAATTCTGAATGCAATAGATAAAAAGAAGGAAATGGTAAAGAACAAACGTGCAAATTTAATGCTTTCGGAAGTAAGCTCACAGGTCGCTCCGGAGATGGAGGAAAATAAGAAAAACCAGCGAGTGATCGAGGATACAAAGGAATTCATCTATAACAATATCGGAAATGACATAACCAGGGATGATGTTTCGGCGCATGTTTTCTTGAACCCGGACTACTTATCCAGAATCTTTAAAAAAGATACCGGCTATTCCATCAGTGAATATATATTAAAAACCAGAATCAGCGTGGCATGTGACCTTTTATTAAAAACCCAGCTGTCAATCAGCAAAATAGCAGCCAGCTGCGGCTATACCCACATGGCCCATTTCTCAAAGATGTTTAAGAAAGAGGTGGGATTAACGCCGGTGGAATATAGATTTAAATATAAGAATGGTTAATACCGGTATAGGAATACGATTGTGAGTAAACAGTATTTAGCAGATAAGCGCTAAATACTGTTTTTTTGCTTCACAGGGAATTATCTATGATGGTTTATTTCTTTAAAGCTGAAAAAATAGTCGTAAAAACGATATCCTATAGTCGTGTAACTGGTGGAGAAGTCAAGCCCGATTTTATACAATAAGCCTATCAAATAAGTAAGTGCACTGTCCCGCCCATAATTCAACAAACCGCACTGCCTATATCGCCATCTGCTTACGTACAGTACCTCCTCTGTCTTACAGAGTGACGATCCTGTTCAGCACGGTTTATCGAAAGAGGAAGGAGGCAGCACGCTAGGAGGTTATTTGATCTTAGTGCTGTTCAACCATTAAATTATCCAGATTGGGAGGAAAAATTATGAAAAGGTTTTTCACAGTGGTTTTAAGTATTTTATTAATGGCTTCGACATTGACAGCTTGTGGCAATTCTGGCAAGACGCAAGGTACCCAAAATAATGGAGAGGGCAAAGAATCAGGGCAAAGCAATGAAACAAAGCAGGAGGATGAGGAACCAACGAAATTGGTTATGTATATGGTATCGGCCGGTAATATGGAGGATGCGGCTAAGGTAGCTGAAAAGGTGAATGAATATATCAAGCCGCTGATCAATGCGGAAATCAGCTTAAATTATATTAATATGGGATCCTATTCGGAGCAGGTCGGATTGATGATCCGCAGCGGTGAGCAGATTGATGTCATGTTTTCCTTTGAAGGAGACACGAAAAACTATATTAGGCAAGATGCATTGACGCCCTTAAATGACCTTTTGGAGAAGTACGGTTCCGGTATCGTTGAGCAGATTGGAGAAGATAACCTGAAAGCAGCGTATGTCAATGGTACGGTTTATTCCCTACCGTCCCTGAAGGATATGGCAATCAGCAGGATGTTTGTGTACAACAAGGAAATGGCGGATGCTGTAGGAGCGGATTTTAGTAATGTGAAGCAAATCAATGATTTAACAGATGTATTTGCCAAGGTAAAAGCAAAGTATGCTGATAAGTCCATGTTTGGAGGCGCAGGCGGTAACGCTAAGAATTTTGAGGTCTGGGATTGGGACGTTCTATCAGATTCCATGGGCGTGCTGATGAACTATGGGAATTCCTTGAAGGTTGAGAATCTGTATGAGACCGATGAATATGCGCAATTGTGCAATTTGATGCGTGATTGGTATGAAAAAGGCTATATTGAAAAGGATTTTGCCACTTCTTCCGAAACCTGGACCAGCAGGATGCAGGCTGGTACGGCCTTTGGCGGCATTACAACCTATAAGCCGGGAGCTGTTGAGGCGGTAGAGGCCCAGACCGGCATTGACTGTGGTTATGTCATTCTTACGGAGGCATTATCCTATACTTCCAGTATTGTTAATACAAACTGGATGATACCTGCCTCAAGTGTTGATCCGGATAAGGCGATGCAGTTCATGGATTTAATGTATACGGATCCGGTTGTTGCGAATCTTCTTTTGAATGGCATCGAAGGGATCCATTATGAAGAGAACGAGGATGGCACGATTAGCAGGATCGATCCTGACAACAATAAATATCAGGAATATCTTGGCTGGGCGTATGGAAATCAGTTCATCACTAAGGTCTGGGAAGGTAATGCCCTGGATATTTATGAAAAGACCAGGGAGTTTAATGAGTCATCATTAAAATCAGAAGCATTAGGATTTTCCTTTGACAATTCAGCTGTTGTCAATGAAATTACCGCATGTACGAATGTTGCCAATAAATATAGGACAGCGCTGGAATGCGGTGCGGTTAATCCGGAAGAAATTTTGCCGAAGTTTACAGCGGATCTGAAGGCGGCAGGAATTGAAAAGATTATTAAGGAAAAGCAAGCGCAATTAGATGCCTGGGCGGCCGATAATAAATAATGTAAGGTTAATTTTCCATATTTTGTGCAGCATTGTTTAGGAGGTGCGTGGTTTGGGTGTCACTGTCAGTAAGAAAAAGTGGGTAAAAATTAAAAAGTATTTCCCTTTTTATTTGATGATGCTTCCTGCGATTATTTATTTAATCATTAATAATTATATGCCCTTAAGCGGAATTATTTTAGCATTTGAGGAATATTCCGTGAAGGGCGGCATATACGGAAGCAAGTTTGTAGGGTTTGATAATTTTAAATACCTGCTTGTTACAAAAGACGCTTGGATTATTACAAGAAATACGATCTTATATAATCTGGCCTTTATCATCCTGGGCACAGTTTTCAGTATTTTCATCGCGGTGATGTTAAACGAGGTACCAGGGAAAAGAATGAAAAAGATATACCAGACGGTTACGCTATATCCCTATTTGATTTCGATCGTCGTTGCGGCTTACCTTGTAAATTCTTTTTTAAGCACGGAGACCGGCTTTATCAATAAGGCAATCCTGGGAAGCCTCGGAATTGAGAATATCTCCTGGTACAGTGAACCGAAGAACTGGCCCGCGATTATCGTGGTAGTATACATATGGAAGAATTTTGGGTATCACACGATCCTGTATTTTTCGACCTTAATCGGAATTGACCGGGGTTATTATGAAGCAGCGGCTTTGGATGGCGCCAGCAGGTGGCAGCAGACTAAGTACATATCCCTGCCGTTCTTAAAGCCTACTATCATAACACTTACTTTATTGTCAATCGGACGTATTTTTTATTCTGATTTTGGGCTATTTTACCAGGTTCCTATGAATTCAGGGGCACTGTATGATGTGACACAGACGATTGATACCTATGTTTACCGTGGGCTGATGCAGCTTGGAGACATCGGTATGTCCACAGCTGCCGGTCTGTATCAGTCTGTAGTAGGGTGCGTATTAGTCCTGGGAGCTAATTTCGCAGTTAAAAAAATAAGCGCGGATGACGCATTGTTTTAGGGAGGCAGATGGAATGGTCAGTACGAAAAAAGGGTTCTATGTATTTGTACATATCGTTATGATTGCAATGGTTATTATATGCTTATTTCCTTTTTTAATTATGATAATGTCGTCCGTTACAGCTGAGAATACCTTGATTACGAATGGCTATTCGGCATTTCCTGAGAAATTTGGTTTGGAAGCTTTTCAATATTTATTCAACGACCCCTTCATGATTCTTAGGGCATATAGCGTGACTGTCTTAGTAACAGTACCGGGAACACTGCTTTCCCTGATCATTACGACGCTTTTTGCATATGGGCTGTCAATTAAGCACCTACCCTATAGAAATGCAATTTCGTTCTTTCTGTTTTTTACAATGCTATTTAACGGAGGAACAGTTCCATCCTATATGATCTGGACGCAGATTTTCCATATAAAAAATACAATGGCGGCTTTGATTTTCCCAAGACTGCTGGTATTTGCCTTTTATGTAATCATCATGCGGACCTATTTCCAAACCAATATACCGGAAGAGATCAAGGAGGCTGCCCAGATTGATGGTGCCAGTGAATTTATGATTTTGAGAAAAGTGATCCTGCCGATGGCAATCCCGATTATTGTATCAATTGCAATGATGGTGGGCATTTCTTATTGGAATGATTGGATCAATGGACTGTATTACGTTACCGACAGCAAGCTGTTCAGTATTCAGCAAATATTAAACAGGATGATTCAGGACGCCAGATTCCTTACGACAAATACCTCAGGCGTTGAAAACCTTGCGGCCGGAATAGTGCCGAATAATGGATTAAAGATGGCAATGGCAGCCACGGGTGCAATTCCGATTATGATATTGCTGCCATTTTTTCAGAAATATTATGTAAAGGGCTTGACGCTGGGGGCGGTCAAAGGGTAAGGCGTGCCCGGAAAGCATATTGCGGGTTATGGAAAACCAGATTGTGTAAAGCGGACGATAAAATAATACTACAAGGAAATTGTACTTGGTTAATGGGAGGAATTGAAATGGATAATAGAAAATTAAGATACGGCTTAATCGGATGTGGCGCGATTGCACGGATTAAGCACATGAATGCAGTAAGCTTCCATAAGGATGAGGTTGAAATAGTGGCTTTTTGCGACATAATTGAAGAGCGTGCCGTCGAATATGCCAGGCAGTACGGAATAGAAGGGGCTAAGGCTTACCAGGATTATAGGGAATTATTAAAGGACGATACAATTGACGCAGTCATAGTCGCTACCCCGAACAGATCCCACAGCTTTATCACGATCGACAGCCTGGAGGCGGGAAAGCATGTTTTATGCGAAAAGCCGATGGCGATTAATTATGAAGAAGCAAAAGCAATGGCGGAGGCTGCCAAGCGGACTGGAAAGATATTAACGATTGGTTATCAAAACCGATTCAGGAGTGATGTCCAGTATGTAAAAGCAGCCTGCGATGATAATGAGCTGGGCGAGGTGTATATGGCAAAAGCCCATGCGGTTAGGCGCAGGAAGGTGCCGACCTGGGGAGTATTCCTGGATGAATATGAGCAGGGCGGCGGACCATTAATTGACATAGGAACCCACGCGCTGGATTTGACATTGTGGTGCATGGATAATTATGAGCCAAAGATGGTTGTAGGAAATGTATACCATAAGATTGGCAGGCAAAAAAATACCGGCAATATTATGGGAGATTGGGATCCTGAAAAAATGACGGTAGAGGATTCTGCATTTGGCTTTATTACAATGAAGAATGGTGCGACTATCTTTTTGGAGGCCAGCTGGGCATTAAATATGCTGGATGAAAAAGAGGCGAAATTCACCCTGTGCGGAACAAAAGGGGGAGTTGATCTAAATGACGGCGTTCGCATTAATACCGTAAAGCATAATAAATTAATCGTTGAAAAGCCTAATATTGACGGTGAAGGTATTCCTTTAATTGAAAAGCCGGTGGATAATTCCCTAAGCATGGAGCAGCGAATCTTTATTGACGCGATTAACAAAGGGACGGAAGTAGTCGTTAAGCCGGAGCAGGCTCTTGTTGTTTCCCAGATTCTTGAAGCTATCTATGAGTCAGGGAAAACAGGGAAGGCAATTTATTTTGAATAAAGGATGGTACGCTGGTATAGCTTGCTTTAAATAAAGGAGGTACAAATCTTGAAAGTAGGGGTACAGTTATATAATTTATATAGAACACCTCTAAATATTATGGAAAAACTAAAGGTTATCTCTACACTGGGTTATGACGGAGTAGAATTAGCCGGGTTTAATGGGATGGACTATGATGGCTTTAGCGCAAAGGAAATCAGAACAGCAATTGACGAGTGCGGCTTAGAGGTATGCGGAGCCCATATCATGTATCGGCTTTTTGAGGAAAGCATGAGTGAAATTATTTGCTTCCATAAAGAAGCGGGAATTCCCCGGGTGGCTATTCCAAGGCCGGTAGTAGAATCGAAGTATGATATTGACCTGTTAATTAGTAACATAAACAGATATTCAGGGCAGTTAAGGCAAGCAGGCCTGAATTTATACTATCATTGCCATGACTTTGAATTCAGGGATTTTGATGGGACAACGGCAATGCAGGAAATACTGGACGCTACTGACATCATGATCGAAGTAGATATTTATTGGGCGGCAAAGGGTGGAGCTGATGTAACAGCCTTCCTGAGGGAACATAGTGACAGGATCCAGTACATTCATCTAAAGGATGGGAATGAGGAAGGCTCCTGCGCAGTTGGTCAGGGAAATCTGCCCTGCAGATCCTATTATGAATTGGCAGAAGCCATCGGGGTTGAGTATGCCATCGTAGAAGATGATGTGCAGAAGCCGGATGGTATAACAAGTATTTGCAATAGTATCCAGGCTATCAGGAAATATGGATAATACCTAAGGAAGGACAGAAGCCTATATCAGAATGATATGGATGCTGCAAGCTTTTGGAAAAGTTTCAGGAGTAGAATACAGGCCATACATAATAGAGAGGATGCCCCAAAATGATGATTGTTTTTCATCCCGATGGGGCATCTCTTTTTATGTACCGTAAAACTTATAGATATTTAACTTTAATATGACAAATGTCATAACACCAATTCAACCTCCATGCTACAATAATAAGAAAAAAGAGAAGGAGTGTTTGATATGGGTACAAAATTCAAATGGGGCATCATTGGTCCTGGCATGATAGCGAACGCTTTTGCGGATGCTGTTAAGGTTGTTTCTGAGGCTGAGGTTCTTGCGGTAGGAGGCAGGAATATTGACAAGGTGAATGATTTTGCAGACAGACATAATATTACGAAGCGCTATGGTACTTGTGATGGAGTGATTGAAGATAAAGAGGTTGACGCTGTCTATATCGCAGTACCGAATACTCTTCATTATGAGTACATCAAAAAAGCAATTGATGCCGGAAAGCCGGTGCTTTGTGAAAAGCCTATGGCATTAAATACAGCTGAGTCTGAGAAGATTATCGCATATGCGAGAGAGAAAAAAGTATTCTTAATGGAAGCGATCTGGACGAGGTTCCAGCCGATCCATAAGACGGTAAAGGAATGGATCGCAAATGGTGAGATCGGTGATGTCAGCATGATCCATGCAGATTTTGCCTTCAATGTGCCCTGGCCTGCAGGCGACCGCCATATTAGCAAGGAGCTGGGCGGCGGAGCGATTATGGATGTTGGTGTATATGTTGTATCCTATATGCATCAGGTCCTGGGACAGCATCCTGATAAGGTCATAGGTCTGGCACATGTGGATGAGAATGAGGTGGATGTTAAGAACAGCTTTATCATGTCCTATAAGAACGGCGTGATCGTAAGCGGAAGCACAGCTGTTGTAACGGATATCCCTCAGGACTGTTATATTTATGGCAGCAAGGGACATATCGTAGTTAAGAATTTCTGGCGTTCCACGGAAGCCTTCATCGAAGTCAGAGGCGAAAAGGTGAAGGAAGCTAACGCACCCTTCCTAGGAAATGGATCTGAAGGGGAAGCGATCGAAGTGATGAATTGTGTAAGAGCGGGCAAGACAGAAAGTGATCTTCTGCCCCTTGATGATTCGCTCACCTATGCGAAGATTGTAACCGACCTGAGAAAAGAGTGGAATGTAAGATTCCCTGGAGAGGAGATTTAATATCGTATGAAAAGACTTGATTTTTTAAATAGGGAAGTAAGTGATGTCCTTGTAGGAACCATGCCGCTTTTTTCAGGGGATTTAGGGGAGCATTTTGACCATTTGGATATGGTAAGGGATGCAGGGGTTAACTTCCTGGATACGGCAATTGGCTATGGCGGTGCGGAGGTTTCTATCGGTAAATGGATGACGGCACGTAATAACCGTAAGGATATGGTTATCTTGACAAAGGGCTGCCACCCGGGTCCGGATGGCAAGCGCGTTAACCCGGAAGGTCTTAAGGAGGATCTTTTCAAATCCTTGGACCGCCTTGAGACTGGCTACATAGATATTTATCTTCTCCATAGGGATGATACAGATCTTCCCGTAGGACCAATCGTTGAAATGCTGAACGAGCATTTTGCTGCAGGAAGAATCAAATCCTTCGGTGGGTCGAACTGGACGCACCAGAGAATCCAGGAAGCCAATGAATATGCAAAGGCCCATGGCCTGGAGCCCTTCAGGGCCAGCAGTCCCAGCTACAGCCTTGCAGAGGAGGCGGCAGCACCCTGGGCTCCCGGCACCGTTACGATCAGTGGTCCTAACGCACAGGATGCGAGGGATTGGTATGCAGCCAGCCAGATGCCGGTATTTGCTTATTCCAGCTTAGCGAGAGGCTTCTTCTCCGGTATGGTTACCCGTGAGCGCTGGGAAGCGGAAAAGGATCATATCATGAGCCCGGGAGTATTATTCTCCGGTAAGGCGACCAAGGATCAGCTTACGGGCCGTGGGGAGACCATTGACCCCATCTGTGCTACCGCTTATTGTGTTGAGCCTAACTTTAAACGACTGGACCGTTGTATGGCTCTTGCAAAAGAAAAAGGCTGTACAGTTGCGCAGATCGCCCTCGCCTTCATTATCAACAGTAAAATGAACGTGTTCCCGGTTTCCGGTGTTGCTAACCATACTGAGCTTTTGTCAACCCTTGCAGCAACGAAAATCGCATTAACGGAAAAAGAGCATGACTGGCTTGATTTAAAAATTGACAACAGATAAATAAACTAGCTCCACTGAATAGGAAAGGTGCCCCGGAGGATGGTTTTTCATCCTGATGGGGCACCTTTTTTCGGTCAATGCTTGTATCCGTTCCCTTGCAATATGGCGATACATCGATACACGGCATTCGTTTTTAATCCGGGAACTTAGCGCCGGGTTGGATCTAAGCCTCCCCGGCCGGCGTAATCTCGATCAGCCGTATCTCATGCGGAATGAGCTGCACAGAAAAGGACAGCCTCCGGTTAGCAGTCTCCAATATGCTGATCGTCTGATGGGGCACGCAGACATTCTTTAAATATGCAATATCAGCCCCGGACAAATGTGGGGTAGCATTCAAGGCCAGCCATGCATCAAAAACACTCCCACAGTCCTTGTTCAAAAAGCGGTGCCTGACAATATACTGGGAAAGCTCCATATGGTCGATCGTGATATGATAATGCTTCTCCTTTGCATCCGGAAAAATATTCTTTAAGCCCGCCATCGGAGGGTAGGTTTTTGAATTAAGCAGATATTCCAAGGCCGGGTGTAAATAATAATAAAGCAGGAGGGCGTAACAGTTCTGGCTGGTCTGAACCAGCAGATAGCCATCCCCCTTTTCCAAAAGCCTCCCCTTCATACTGTTTAAAAAGTAATAGGCATAATAAGAGGGCTTGTTAATGCCGTCCTTTGTAATCAGGCCAGAGCCTCCATAGAGGGGAGCCACCGCATCCGTATAATTGCTGGAGATATCCAGGGAGCGGAAATATCCAAAGCCAGCGACAGATTCCTCATTTTCCAACAGGGTTTTTAATAGGAAGGTAGCCTGGAAGCAGCTGTCATTCATATGGTTCCGGGGCGAGACGGAGAAATGGTATTCCGTTATGAACAACCTCTTCTGTTGGAAGGATAAGCGCTGCAGGGTGGAAATTAAGCTCCTTACCCTCCTTTCCAGTATCTCTTTTGAGCCGATCAGGATTGTCTCTGCGCACACCTTTTTATGAGGCATATTCTTTCCCATCTCATATGGGTATAGATATGCGGAGATAAAGTCGATAGGGAGGTTCTCCATGGAGAGCCGCTTTAGCAATTCATTTAATATAGAGAAGGGGGCGACCGTATTAAAGCCGGGACCACCAACCTGCGCCTTTGGGACTAAGGTCTTTATCGTATTCAGGCATTGGCGGTAATGGTCTATATATGGGGGAAGGGCATCCTCCGGACGGTCCGTGTCAAAGTATTGGTTAAAATCCAGCCAAACCTCAAAATGCCAGCTTTCTACTACCTGGATTCCATACCTGTGTATGCAGTGCTTCAGGAAGGGCTGCAGCTTTTCTAGGTTTTTGGAATAGGGCATGCCCTCATCCGTTTCTATAAAATCAGTCAGAGGACTGAGGGCAAAGGACAACCTTTTCGGCTTATTGCCAATTTCAATAAAAGGAATGAGCTTCAGCCCTAAAAAATAATCAAGTAAGGTATCCGCATGCTGGAAATTATATTTATCCGTCTGGGGAACCTGGGAAATCACCGTATCATCCAAAATCCCATGGAAGCGTACATATTGAAAATTCAGCTGGGACTGTAAATCCGCCACCTGGACATGGAACTGATACATCAGGCAGTCGGAGAGCAGGCCAATATTTAAGATGGAAGCGCAGGCCGGGAAAGCACGGTGGGAAGCGGCGGTGCTTAAGGACAGCACCTCGGAATGGAAGGTATTCTCTACAGATGGCGTGGAAAGGCCGAGGCGCTTCTCATAATGCTTCAGGCTCTGCAGGGAGGCATCAGGATCCTGGGGCTGTACCACGGGCTTTGCGGCTACCCTTTGGGAGGCTATGTATTTCTTGCGGTATTCATTGGGTGTCGTGTGCTTATACTGGCGAAATACCCTGTTAAAGGAATACAGGTTGGGAAAACCATTCTGGAATGCGATCTGGGTGATGGAAAGCTCGCTGTATTGAAGCTGGTCCAGGGCATGCTGTAAGCGGACATAATTTAAATACTCCAGGAAGGTCATCTGAAAATTCTGCCGGAAAAAACGGGAGCAATGCTGGGGGCTGATGTAGAGATGCCTGGCCATATCGGACTGGGTTATATTTAAGCTGTAATTTTTATTCACAAAGCTGGCGATTGCCCGGATTCGCTCCGAATGCTTATGGGAGGCTACGGCATGCTCTTCGGTGATGACTGTAAAATTCCTGTCCAATTCATGGAGCAGCTCATAGGATAAGCTCATAATAAAATAATGGTTGGGGGCATCGGTAAAAAAATGAAAGCTAATATCCAGCAGCAGGCGGATTACATTGTCATAAGCCCCCTCAGGAAACTGGAAGGAATTTACCAGGAAGCAAAATGGATAGGCTGGGATATGCTGCGACATAAATTCCGGCGCAAAGGATACCAGCAGGATACAGCTCTTGGCATAAATATGCCCCTTGCCTGCCGGCATATGGTCTATGAAATAAACATCCCCGGCCTTTAGGATAAAACGGCCCGTTTCATGGGATAACTCAAACTTACCCTCCAAAACAACGAAAAAGGTGTAGTTGCTATGGGTTAAGTCAATTGTCTCCTGAGTGGAAATTAATTGTGCATCCAAAACCGGAAGAGTATTTTCTGATTTGTTCATTTTGATATACCTCTCTGCATCAGATTGATAATTACATGGTTAAAATGTTCAATAATATATCTTGATTTTGAATTGATTTAGCAAAATGGTATATTGTTGTGAAGGTGGTTCAAAATCAATCATCCTTGACTGGGGATACTGGTAAAATACAATTAGAAAATGTAATCGTTTTCATTTATTATAATTCTATCATATTTCAAAGGAGTGGGGAAGAGCTTTTGTATAAAAAACCAAAAAGTACGTTAGTGACAAACCCAGAAAAGTAATCGGGGCTGGCAATTTATCATTGCCCAAAAAAGAGGAAAAGGAGAAGATATGATGAAAAGAAAAACGTGGAAATTGATTGCCGGGTGTTTAGCAGTTGTAATGATCTTTGTATCCCTGGCCGGATGTAGCAACAAGCAGCCTGCACAAACATCGGGTGGGGATGCAAAGGTTAAGGAGGAAGCACCGAAGGAAAAGGATACTGCTGCGGATACTGTTAAGGGGGGCGAGGATGCCACCGGTGGAACGGAGAGCGCAGAGCCGGTTGGAATTCAGGCGGGTACCTCTTTCCGGTATTGGACAAACTACGATCTTCCTGTATACCTTCCGTGGATGGATAACCGGGGCACCGGACTGTGGCTCCAGGTATATGACAATTTGTTAGTGAAATACAAGGGTAACTCAGATGATATCAGATGTAATATCGCTGAAAGCTACACGATTTCCGAGGATGGCTTAGTATATAGCTTCGTTCTTAAGAAGGATGTATATTTTACAAATGGAAACCAGGTAACCGCCAAGGACTTCATTGCAACCTGGGATGCCGTGACAAAATACCAGCCCCGTGGGGTGGCAAATGTAAAGAGCTATGAAGCTAAGGGTGATTATGAGCTGGTTGTAACCTTGAATGCTCCTTCTGCCTCCTTCATATATGAGTTGCCAACCCAATCCGTATATGGCGTAGTAGACCACACGATGATAGAGAAGTACGGCATGGAGGATAACAGGGCTGCCGTGGGATGCGGGCCTTACACCATCGACTCCTACGTATCGGGAGAAAAGTTTATATTAAAGGCAAATCCGAATTACCATAATCCTGAGAGGGCGCCCCACATCGAAACCTGTGAGATGATTATTATCCCGGATGTAAATACCGCAATGCTCGCGCTGGAAAATGGGGAAATCGACTGTATGAATACAGTTAATATTGAGGTTTATAATACGCTGGTTTCTATGGGCTGGAATATCCACATCGTAGAAGACAGGGTGAACCCTTTCTGGCTGAATGTACGTGAGGTTGAGCTGTTTAAGGATATCAGGGTCCGTGAAGCCCTGGCCCACATGATTGACTGGCAGGCCGTTACGGATCTGGTTTACGACGGCATGTATCCTGTTGCGGGTAGCTATTGGGGAGATGGCGTAGGAACCTATCCTTATTCAGACAAGTATGCCTATGATCCTCAGCTGGGCGTTAAGATGCTCCAGGATGCAGGCTATAAGCTGGAGGATATTAAATTCACCTTCCTGGCAGACCCTGACTTTACGGATATGGAGGTCGCCATCGTATCCCAGTTAAATGAGCTTGGATTGGTTAACGTAGATACAGTTACTTATGACGGCGCTACCTGCTATGGAATGTTAAAATCCGGTACCTATGAAGTGTTCCCCTGCCACAATGGCTATGGGCTGGAATCACCTCTGACTCCTTTTACCATGGGTATGCTGGAAAATGGAACACAGCCGGTTATGTTCTTAAAGGAAGCGAATCCGGAAGCCTTTGAGAAGGCCATGGAGCTTTATAATAATGCAAACACAGCGGCTACCTGGGATTCCTATGTGGACTATGTTTCACAGCTGACTAATTTAGTGCAGGAGGAGGTACTGGCGTTGGGCGGAGTAAAGGTTATGCGTTTCTTTGCCGTCGGCGACAAGTTCAAAGGCGTATACATTGCACCGATTTCAGGCTATATGGAATTTAATCATCTATGGGTGGACGAAAGCTAATACGGAAGTAATTAAATTTTATCTATAGTTCAGTCGTATCATAGCATCGGCGGATGATAAGTCTTCCGATGCTATTCTTAATTAAGGGGGTCATATTTATGCTCAAATATATTCTAAAAAGAATATTAATTGTACCGGTATTGCTTCTGTTCGTGGCCTTTTTTGTGTTTATACTATTGAACCTTTCTGAGGCGGATCCTGTTTTGCAGATGATGCCCTCGGAATATACACAGGCGGAGTATGATGCTATGGCGGAGCGGTTTGGCCTTGATAAGCCTCTGCTTGTCCAGTTCGGGAACTGGGTAGTAAATGCAGTACAGGGCGATTTCGGGATATCCTATAAGACCAAGGGACCTGTATCGGGGGATGTCCTTTACCGTATTCCCATCAGCTGGAACCTGGCGCTGATAACCACGCTTTTAATGATCGTGATCGGCGTTCCATTAGGAGCACTGTGTGCGGTCAAGCAGTATTCGACCTTTGACAATATCGTGAACGTCTTGGCTAAATTCATGGGCTCCATACCCGGGTTTTGGCTGGGGCTGATGCTGATCCAGGTATTTT
>JARKQP010000128.1 GCA_029974875.1 Mobilitalea sp. | reverse complement strand
GCTTTGTGCTTAACTGCGGTATCGGAGTAGTCATGCTGGCCGGAACCTTTCTTCTTACAAAGGGAGAATTATCCCCCTTTTATTACATTGCCTTCCTGCTGCTCTCCTTAAATATCTATGAACCAATCATGATCCTGTTTGTCTTCCTTGCCGATTTCGCCCGTACCAACCGGTCTGTCCTGCGCATTAATGAGCTGGAGGAAGAACAGCCCCTGCCAGAACCGGGGCAAAGCCTTTCCCCTAAGAATATGGATATTGAGTTCCATAATGTATCTTTTTCTTATGGGAATCAGGAGGTTTTACATAATATCTCCCTTTGTTTTCCCGAAAAAAGCCTGACTGCCCTTGTAGGTCCTTCCGGTTCCGGGAAATCCACCATCACCCGCCTTGTGGCCCGCTTCTGGGATGTAAGCAGCGGTGAAATAACCCTGGGTCACGTACCGGTCCAAAAGCTTTCCTCCAATGATCTTCTCTCAAAAATCAGCATGGTATTCCAGGATGTCTATCTGTTCCACGATACCATTGAAGCTAATATCCGCATGGGTAAACCGGATGCCACCGAGCAGGAAGTCATTGAGGCTGCTAAAGCAGCGGCCTGCCATGACTTTATCACTGCTCTTCCTAATGGATATCAGACTATCGTGGGCGAAGGGGGCTCCACTCTGTCCGGCGGTGAAAAACAGCGTATTTCCATTGCCCGCGCACTTTTAAAGGATGCCCCCATCGTATTGCTTGACGAAGCCACCGCTTCCCTGGATCCGGAAAATGAGGTCTTGATCCAGCAGGCCATCAATGCCCTTGTCTCAGAAAAAACAGTAATTGTCATCGCACACCGGCTACAGTCCGTCTTCAATGCAGACCAAATCATTGTCCTGGAAAACGGTGGAGTAAAGGAAGCCGGGCTTCATGAAGACCTGCTAAAACAAAACGGGCTTTATGCAAGGCTGTGGAACGAGCAGCGCCGGGCAGGCAACTGGCAGCTTAATATCCCACAATAAGCATTTCTTTAATTTCTGCCCAGTAAAGAAGGCGGACTTTTCCAGTCTGACAAAGCTAATGATAATCTTTTTCAAATGCACACAGACATAAAAAGGATCCGAAAAACATACTATGTATCAAAATAATCCAGCAGTATCATGAGGAGATAATTTGGAATTTAAGAACAGTAGGTCTTATCTTAACCTGCAGACCGCATTAGAAAATGAGCTAAGGACTAATGCGCTATACGGTCTGTTTAGAAAGCACGCGGATCAAGAGGTGCTGCTGGAAATCAGTGGTGTTTTTGAAACAATTTCCAGGAACGCCCAGTTTATCAGTGAAAGATTACGCCGGATACTCAATGATGGAGATACCAGTACCTTTCAAAATTTAGTGGATGCCGCCAATACGGAATTTTATGTGGCTAATGATCTATATAACCGGTTTTCCCGTACCGCGACAGAAGAGGGCTACGATGACTTAGCCTCTCTGTTTAATGGCATTGCAAATATTAAGCTGAACCATTACAGCACGCTACAGACCTTTGTGGAAAATGTGGAAAGCAACCAGCTTTTTTGCAAACCTAATGAAAATTTATGGATTTGTTTGGGGTGCGGCAATATATTAAGCGGAGAGTGTGCTCCCCAGATATGTCCGATTTGCGGATATCCGCAAGGCTATTATCAGATTTATGGCTGCTATTAATTTAGGAACAGCAATTTCAAATAAAGAACTACATCATTCTATTTTCAGGCCTGTCAGAAAAGCTCTGGCAGGCTTTTTATTTTAGAATTATAAATTCCGTTATTGACTTTCCTAAAAATATAATGTATGCTTATTTCAGATCTTATTTTAATCATTATAATAAGCTGTAGGATAATATTAATTAAGCAATTTATTATGCCTAACATAAACTAAAGCTTACGCCAAACTTGTTTGCAATTCCCGCAAAAATATTTTTCCGTACCTATTATCATCCCTTAAAAATGGAGGTTACAACGATGGATATTGATATAAACGAATTTCATACCATAGACCTGCATATCCATTCCAGCTACAGCGATGACGGTGAATATGCCCCTTCTGCGCTGGTCAAAATGTGTATTGATGCAGGTATTTCCCTGATGGCCATAGCGGACCATAACTGTGTAAAAGGAGCCAGGGAAGCACTTGAAGCCAAAGGAGCCATCGAAAAATCCACCAATACACGCATCAGCTGTTACCCGGCTATAGAAATCGACTGCACTTACCAGGGTGTCAATTTCCATGTCCTAGGCTATAATATCAATCTTGAAAGTACAGATTTTGAAGAAATCGAGCAAAATGTGAGGAAGCAATGTATCCATGCCTCCAAGGAGAGGTTCCGGTTGATAAATGGGCTGGGCTTTACCCTTACCGAGGCTGAATTAAATACGGTAACTGCCGGAGGCTATTGGAGTGAGCACTGGACTGGGGAGGCTTTTGCCGAGGCCTTATTAAACAACTCCCGTTATTATGAAAATGAAATCTTGAAGCCTTACCGGACCGGCGGCAGCCGGAGTGACAATCCCTATGTAAATTTTTATTGGGACTATTGTTCCCAGGGGAAGCCCTGTTACGTCGACATGACCTATCCTGACCTAAGGGATGTCATTGATATCATACACAGAAATAATGGCAAGGCCGTCCTAGCCCATCCCGGCATCAACCTGAAGGGTAATTTTGATAGGATCGAACAGCTGATACCCTTAGGACTGGATGGCATAGAAGCCTACAGCAGCTACCACGATCCTGAAACTGCCCAGTGGTTTTTAAGAAAAGCCCGGCAGCATGGCCTCTTTGTAACAAAGGGCAGCGATTTCCATGGTAAAACAAAACCAATGATCCGGCTTGGTCATTCATAATCCAATGTCACGCTTGGTCATTCATAATTAATGTAAGGAAGGTGATCCCTATGGGTATCAACATGCTGGACATGAAACAGAGCAATGCCCAGACTGTCCTCTGGAGCCTGCGTTCCTGCAGGACCTCCACAATTAAGGATATGACACAGCTAACCGGCCTTAGCTTTGCTACGGTTGGAAACATATTAAACAGCTTTGTGGAAAGCGGTGAAGTAATACTGGGTGAAATGCATTCCTCTACAGGCGGAAGACCGTCACAGGCCTACAGCTTTAATGCAGAATATGCCCACGTACTTGCATTATCAGCACAGGTAAGGGGCGAAAAAAATGTCATTACTGCCTGTGTCGGAAACCTATATGGGGAAGAGGTATGGAAAACGGAGCAAAGCTTTGATACCATACAGCTTACAAGCTTTGAAGCCCCGGTGGCAGCAGCCCTGCAGGCATATCCCACCATTAGGGTCTTATCTTTTTCCCTGCCCGGCGTGGAAGTGGACGGTGTCATTCTGGTCAATGATTACAGGGAATTGGAGGGGCTTCCTTTTGCGGAGCATTTTCAAAAGAAATACCAGCTGCCCGTTCTTATAGAAAATGATGTTAATGCGGCAGTACTTGGATATGGCAGAAGCCTAAAGGAGGTTTCCGTCCTTGTGGGAATTTACTTTCCCAGGCATTTTGGTCCAGGTGCGGGTATTATGATTGACGGCAAGCTTTTAAAGGGCTCCTGCGGCTATGCCGGTGAGGTAGATATCCTGCCCTTAGGCATTGATTGGCCTTCCATTAACTATGAAGACCCAAAGGAGACGGGAGCCGCCATATCCAAGCTGGTCAGCGTTTTTTGCAGCATTGTAAACCCGGAGCATGTAGTACTGTATGGTGATTTCTTTACTGATACCTTAAGGAAAGCCATTGAGGAGGAAATTCCCGTCCCGGCTGTCCGAAACATCTTTCCTTCCATCGCCTGCCAAAGTAATTTGGCTTGTGACATCAATGCCGGTTTAATTGCACTGGCAATCTCTGCTTATCAGGCCGGCTTACAGGGAAAGCCATAATAAGTGAGTTAAAATTTTAGTATATAGGCATTAAAATTCTATTATATAGGAGACTTCATATGATTTTCTTAGCATTGATTTACTTAGCATTTATCAGTTTAGGGCTTCCCGATTCTCTGCTCGGTTCCTTATGGCCTATTATGAATGTAGATTTTGGGGTTCCCGTTGGAAATGCCGGCTTTATTTCTATGATTGTATCTGCCGGCACCATTATTTCAAGCCTATTCTCCCATCGGGTGATCCTGCGGTTTGGTACCGGCAAGGTCACAGTTGTAAGCGTCGCTATGACAGCTGCCGCACTGCTGGGCTTCTCACTGTCTCCCTCCTATCTATGGCTGCTGGCCTGTGCTATTCCCCTCGGCCTTGGAGCCGGCGCGGTGGATTCGGGATTAAATGAATTCGTAGCCGAGCATTATGAGGCGAAGCACATGAACTGGCTGCATTGCTTTTGGGGCGTTGGAGCCATGCTGGGACCTGTTCTGGTATCAGCCTTAATGCAATGGGGCAATAGCTGGAGGAACGGATATTCTATCATATCGATCATACAGTTCACCCTGGTTGCACTGCTGCTGTTCTCCCTCCCCATGTGGAGGAAATATGAAAGCCCCTCTGCCGTACATACAGAATCCTTATCCGGTCCCAAAGCAAAACATGGGCTGCTTGCGCCGCTCCGGGCTAAGGGAGCTGTTGCCGCCATGCTGACCTTCTTCCTGTATATATCGGTGGAATCCTTAATGATACTATGGGGCGCCAGCTATCTTGTACAGACAGAGGGTATCCCCGCGGAAAACGCGGCAGGCTGGGTATCACTGTTCTTCTTCGGGATTACAGCCGGACGTATGTTAAGTGGTTTTTTCTCCATCAAATTCAGTAATGAGGCTTTGATCCGTGGCGGTGCCATTCTTGTCATAGCGGGAATTATCCTTATGCTGCTGCCCCTGCCCAGCTTTGTTACAATCTGCGCCTTTCTCATCATCGGCTTAGGGCTCGCACCGATTTATCCCTCCATGCTGCATCAGACTCCTGTATATTTCGGAAAAGAAAATGCGCAGGCGACCATGGGGCTGCAGATGGCATTTGCGTATACCGCAATCACATTGGTACCTCCCCTCTTCGGACAGCTTTTCGCACACACTTCCTTTTCGCTGATGCCCTATGTGCTTTTAGCCGGCAGTGTGATGTTACTTGCCTGCACAGTGCGTTTGTCGGTGATAGCGAAAAAGAAATCTTAGGTAACGGGTCTACCGCAAAATGAGTCCGCAATAGAACTGTATATAGAATAGCATTTATAGCGAAAATGCGCCTTGAAATGACTTTTACAGCCACTCAAGGCGTATTTTTTTACATACTGTTTGGGAATGCGGCTACTTCGCAAATTTTGTAACATCCTCTTTATGGATGCTTTATATATCTTGTAAATATAATCTGTGCTAATTCAAATATTAATATTCAAAATGTTAATATTCAGGTACTAATATTCAGATACTAATATTTAGGTACTGATTTTCAGGCACTGATGTTCACGCA
>JARKQP010000145.1 GCA_029974875.1 Mobilitalea sp. | reverse complement strand
GGGATATGCTTACGGATCTGGCCTGGCTAATCCGCTCCCAGGAAAAGCATAATCCATTACTCCAATATTCACCGGATTATCTTTATCTTACGGGATGGTCCCAATCAGCCTGCTACCTCTTCCGCTACATTAACAGCTTCGCCTACCGTCCGGAAGTCGCCAGGGGAAAGGCCGTGTTTGACGGATATCTGGCGGGAGGCGGTGTCCATTCACTGATTACGCCTGTGAACCAGTATGAGGCGCTGAAGGAATATAACTTTAGGTTATCAAGGGTTGAAAAGGTCAGCCAGCCCTATATAGAGGTGCAGACGGAAAGTGAAAATGGCAGGTTTGACGGCTGCCGCAATATCAGGCCCGACAGCGACAGCCCAGACTTTCTATACCGCCTCTATGAAGTAACCGGGGCAAGCCATGACACTATGTATAGCCTGGTTGATTATTATCAGGAGGATCCGGATTTAATACGGATCAACCACCTTCCAAAATATATGGGCAAGCATGAGGAAGGCAATAACTATCCTTTGGAGATCCTCTTTGCCGCAGCCTTCCGAAATCTGTTCCACTGGGTACGGACAGGCGCCGCCCCAAACCATTGTAAGCGCATTAAAGTCGACAGTAACGGGGAGAACTGCAAGGATGCCTTCGGAAATACTATCGGCGGCCTTAGGACCTGCCTGTTGAATTATCCGACGGGACGTTATTCCAATACTAGTAACATAGAGCCAGGCATGAGCTTTTTAGATCCCAGCTCGGATAAGGATGGGTTGTTTGGATATCAGGAGGGCTTCTCTTCTGCCATGCTAAAGGAATTGTACGGTGACCTTGAAAATTATAGGAAGCTGGTTACAAGGGATACGCAGGAGCAAGTTTCAAAGGGCTTTATCTGCAAGGAAGACGCGGAGGAATTAATTGAAACAGCTGTAGAGTTGGCACGGAAAAGGGGGTTGTAAAATGGCTAAGGACAGAATACCGGCCGAAGGAATGCAGGATAAGAAAAAAATGCAGGCTGAGTCAAAATTACGGACTGGGACAAAAATGCACGCCGAAAAATGGCGGCAAATCATTTTAGAATTCACAAGTGACATAACCTATGAAAATCCTTTTCTGGAGGCAGAGATTACAGCCGTATTTACAGCTCCATCAGGCCGCCGGATCCAGAGGGAGGCATACTGGGATGGAGGAAATACCTTTAAAATTTCCTTTGCGCCTACAGAGCTTGGTTTGTGGAAGTTCCACATCTTAGCAGGGGAAGGCACCGGGTTAAACGGCAGGACCGGGGAAATAGAATGCATAGATTATAGCGGAGATTTAACTATATACCGCCATGGCTTCTTAAAGATCCACCCTTCCGGAAGATATTTTATCTATGATGACGGAGCTCCCTTCTTCTGGCTGGGGGATACCCATTGGGAATTTGCATACAACGAGCGCTGGGACTGGTCAAACCATCCCGGGATGGACAGTATGTTTAAGGGAATGGCTGACAGACGGGCGGCCCAGGGCTATAATGTCTACCAGACAAACCTACGAAGCGACAGTACCATGGGCGGTGATTCCAGGTATTGGACAGAGGGCGAGGGCGGAAAGCTCCCCAATGTAGAATTCTATCAGCAGGAGCTGGACCGGCGTATGTATTACCTGGCTGACCTTGGAATTGTAAACGCTCTGGGTCTTTCCTGGTTCATGTCCGTCATCAATAATATTGAAGGACAAAAGCAGTTGGCAAGATATATCATTGCAAGGTACGGGGCTTTGCCTGTAATCTGGACCTTGGCCGGAGAGGTAGCCGGCTACAGTCCCGAAACCCGCAGCCTATGCATCAACAGCTGGCGCGAGGTAGCCAAATATATAGAGCAGCTGGACGGCTATGGTACCCTGCAGACGGCCCATTATACCAATGAGCGCCCCTTTGCAGATTATTACCAGGACGAAGACTGGTTTGATTTTACCTTGAACCAGGCCGGACACGGAGATTACGTAGTAAGCCAGTATGACTACCGCGACTTCTTCAAAAAGCATCCCAATAAGCCCTTCATTGAGGGCGAATGCTTTTATGAATTCTGCTCTACCCTGGAGGAAAACGGAACCCGGATGTGTACAGCGGACATGCTTAGAAGAGTGGCCTATCTGTCAATACAGCTCGGGGGCTGCGGCTACACCTACGGTGCCCAGGGAATCTGGGACAATGTTTTGGAAAAAGATCAGGGAGGACCCATGAATGCCATTTTCAACCGGTTTAATATTACCTGGTATGAGGCCATAGAGGGAATCGGTGCTGCCCAGATGAGCTATATGAAGTCCTTTTATGAGAGGTTCCATTTTGAAGCTACCATACCTTATTCCGAATCTGAAGATCAGCGGGATCCCAATCCCTTTACACAAAAAGTACCCCTGGCAAGAATCAGCGAAAACCGGGACAGGGCGATTATCTATTATGGTGATTCCATAACGAAGGTAGCAAATATAAAGGGACTTAAGAAAGGCATGTATCAAATCACATGGTTTAATCCACGTACCGGAGAATATTTTACAGA
>JARKQP010000141.1 GCA_029974875.1 Mobilitalea sp. | reverse complement strand
CATCACTGCCACGGAAGTATTTTTCCTGCCAGCTTCTTCAGACGCAGGAATTGCCGTACTGCCGACTGCTGCCGCCAATGCTTTTGCAAAGGCTGTATTTTGGTTCTTCACCGTAATTGTCTGCTGTTTTTTCTTTTCTGCCCTTGGTTCCGCTTTCTTTACAGACCCTTGATCTGTTTCATGGGACTTCCCTTGAGGCTTCTCCTGGGTCTTCTGCTTCATGGCCTTTGCCTGTATTTCTTTTACATCCTCCAAGGACATACCCAGCTTAGCGAGCAACGCGCTGGTTGCCTCATAGGACTCCGGATGGACACCGGTTGCATCCAAAGGATTATCCCCTCCCTGGATCCTCATGAAGCCTGCGCACTGTTCAAAAGCCTTAGGTCCTAATTTAGCTACCTTCAAAAGCTCGTTACGGCTCCTGAACCTTCCATTGGCCTCCCTGTAAGCAACGATATTCTTGGCAATTACCTTACTGACACCGGATACATGCTCCAGCAGGGACACAGAGGCAGTATTTAAATCAACACCCACCTTATTTACACAGTCCTCTACTACACCGGATAGAACCTCTCCCAGCTTTTTCTGGTTCATGTCATGCTGGTATTGTCCCACTCCGATGGACTGGGGGTCGATCTTAACCAGCTCCGCCAGAGGATCCTGAAGTCTTCTTGCAATGGAGGCCGCGCTTCTTTGGCCCACATCAAAGTTAGGGAATTCCTCCGTTGCCAATTTGCTGGCGGAATAAACAGAGGCACCGGCTTCATTTACAATGATATATTTAATCGGCCCATTAATCTCCTTCAGCAGTTCAACAATTATCATCTCGGACTCCCTTGACGCAGTACCGTTGCCCACGGAGATCAGTGTAATATTATATTTATCAATTAATCTCTTAAGAACTGTTTTCGCTTCCGCCACCTTATTCTGGGGCGCAGTAGGATAGATAACGACGGTATCCAAAACCTTCCCCGTACTGTCAACGACAGCCAGCTTGCAGCCTGTCCTAAAGGCCGGATCCCATCCCAGGACAACTTGTCCTGCAATTGGAGGCTGCATCAAAAGCTGGACAAGATTCTTGCCAAATACCTTGATCGCCCCATCCTCTGCC
The DNA here is from genome assembly GCA_029974875.1 of Mobilitalea sp. The sequence goes on along the minus strand of JARKQP010000141.1, from coordinate 1,940 downwards.
TTCTCTGTCAGGTCATTTCTGATCTCCCTCTCAATTGCGGGGGCAATCAGTCTCTTATAGCTATCCTCAATGGTAGCTTTCAGGATATCACCCGTATATTCATTCTTTTGCGTGATAACCTTGGTTTCCAGATACCTAAGGATACGCTCCTCCGGGGCTGCAATTTTAACCGTCAGTATCTTCTCATTCTCTCCCCGGTTAATAGCCAACACCCTATGTCCTGCCAGCTTCTCAATTCCTTCTTCAAAATTATAATACATCTCATAGACGGATTCCTGCTTTTCATCCTTCGCTGTGGAGGTAAGCTTCCCTTCCTTTACCGTCGCTTCACGGATATAGCTGCGGAACTCTGCCTCATCAGAAATCTCCTCTGCCAGGATATCCATGGCGCCCGCAATGGCTTCCTCCACCGTACGGACTTCCTTCTCCTCAGACAAATAGCTTTGTGCCACATTAGCCACCGGCTCCGCAATCTCCTGGGCACGGATAACTGCAGCCAGTCCCTCCAAGCCCTTTTCCTTCGCTATCGTCGCCCGGGTTCTTCTCTTCGGACGGTACGGGCGGTACAAATCCTCCACCACCACCAAGGTTGCAGCCGCAAGAATCTGCGCCCTCAATTCCTCCGTCATCTTACCCTGCTCCTCTATACTGCTAAGCACCTGCTCCTTCTTTTCTTCCAAATTCCTTAAATACTGCAATCTCTCATGCAGATTCCTCAGCTGCTCATCATCCAGGGAGCCGGTCACTTCCTTACGGTACCTGGCGATAAAGGGTATGGTATTACCTTCATCAATTAATTTCACCGCGGCCTCAACCTGCTCCAGACGTATCCCCAGTTCCTCTTTTATCTGCTTCAATATATCCATATTCATTACTCCTTATGTCAAAATAGTATGATTACACTTCATTCCTAAAGCATAATCATACCATCCTAAAGTCCGAAAATCAACCGCAAACACTTAATTCCACACTATCTGGGTCCTATTGACGGGCGCCTTTTGCCATATTATAATAGAGCTATAACCTTCACCAACCAAAGGAGGCGCTATGATGATAACTCCAATCAATTCGTTCTCATATACTTATCCCGCTGCCAGAGTAAGTGCAGCAGGGTACCCAGTCACCCCCATCAGCAGAACATCAAGTGTCATCCCAACCGGCTCCAAAGCCCCAGGCTCCATCGAAAAATTAGAGCCCGCCGAATGCCAAACCTGCAAAAACAGAACCTACATAGACCGCTCCAATGAATCCAACGTATCCTTCCAGTCCCCCACACATATCTCACCCGCCGCCTCCTTCGCAGCCGTATCAGCACACGAACAGGAGCACGTAGCAAACGCCTACTCCAAAGGCAGCCAAGAGGGAAACCGCCTAATCTCAGCGTCCGTCTCCCTCAAAATGTCCGTCTGCCCAGAATGCGGCACCCCCTACATCTCCGGCGGCACCACACGCTCCACCATCGAATACAACACCACCAACCCCTACGACCTCTCCCGCAAATCCCTGGAAGCCAGCCTCCTAAAAGGCCTAAATTTCGACGCCGTAGCCTAAAGCACCCGTCACCCCACAACGGCTCCACAATACTATACATGCCCCCAGCACATAACCTAACGCGGCTGCTCCACAATACTATAATCGTGCCCCCTAGTACACAACCTAACGCGGCTGTTGCTCACAAACTACGCCAGGAAGGAAGGGCTATCAGCTCCCCTTAATGCACTGTTTGACGGACATAGGCTTGAATTTGTATGCCAGAAGCGAACATATTTATGTACGATTCTGGCATACAAATTCAAGCCTATGTCCGTCAATCTGTGTGTTTGGGGAGCTGATAGCCCTTCCTTCCCTTCACAACCCAAACCGCCACATCCTCACCACCTAAATCCCCTACATCGCCATCAAAAATTTATCATGCACCGCATTCATTGCCCTATCCACCT
>JARKQP010000102.1 GCA_029974875.1 Mobilitalea sp. | reverse complement strand
ATGTCTTATTTATGCATGATGCAGGCTCCTGCTCCGAGGATAGCTCAGCAACACTGACCCAGGGTACAGGCGCAGCCGAATGGGCAAGGGATGCGGAGCTGGGCACACGCCCCTGCTTTGTGGTGGCTCCCCATTATCCGGCTGTTTGTGCAAATGATGATTTTGAAGTTACCTGGCATACGGATGCGACAATTGAGCTCATGAAGTATTTATCCAAGACTTTTCCTATTGATAAATCACGCATATACGGAACCGGGCAATCCATGGGCTGTATGATGCTTTGCGAAATGCTTCTAAGATATCCGGGCTTTTTCGCCGGAGCCCTGCTTGTGGCAGGACAGTGGAATCCTCAGAGAATGTCCGCCGCAAAGGATTCAAAAATCTGGTCCGTGGTTGCGGCCGGTGATGCGAAGGCATATCCGATTATGGGAGCATGCCTGGCAAATATGAAAAAGGCGGGCGGTAAGCTAAGCCGCGGGCATATTGATGCAAACGCCCTTGCATCCGTGGTTAACCAGCAGATCAATTCCCAGAAGGCCTTAGGATGTAATTTGAATTTTACCTGGTATGAGGGGAAGAGCATCCTGCCTCCGGGAGTGCCGGACCCTCCGGGGATGCATCATATCTATACCTGGACGAAGGCCTATGATATTGTGGCGCTGCGGGAATGGCTTTTTGAGCAAAGGATTAGTATAAGCAAGAGATAGGTTTTGGGGTAAGATGAGGGCACTTGATGATTAATTTTAATAAAACCATAAATAAGGAGAGGATAGATATGCAGAGTATAGACTTTTCCAGTAAACATAATATTTTGCTTGAGGATCCGGATGGGGATTTGAGGCCTATGGATGAGGCGTATTTTAAGGCAATAAAGATTGCGGAGGGAACCTGGCAGATCCACAGTGACGGTGATTATTCCTATCTTTTAGAGGGTGAGGATGAGGCATTTGTCATTGATTCCGGGTATGGGGCAGGGAATATCAGAGAGTTTTGTGAAACCGTAACCGATAAGCCTGTGCAAAGAATTGCCAATACACACGACCATTTTGACCATACGGCGAATAACTGCTATTTTGAATGCGCCTATATGTCAGAAGAGACAAAGCCGCTGGCTACCCTTCCCTTCCCGAGCTTTGACGGCATTGATTTTCCGAGGGATTATCCGGTGGAAATTGTGGATGACGGTGATATAATTCCCATCAAGGGCAGGGATCTGCTGGTTTTTAAAATTCCTGACCATGCCGTTGGCAGTATTGTGTTTTTAGATAGAAAAGAAAGATTATTATTTACCGGGGATGAAATTGGAATGCAACATGGTAAGAC
>JARKQP010000101.1 GCA_029974875.1 Mobilitalea sp. | reverse complement strand
CATCGATTCCCCGGTTTTCAATACTCATCCCTTATAACTCCTCGCACAGGTTCATATATATATATATAATTATAGCTGCAATCGGTTTGATTAACATGTTATTTATAGACCTTTAGTCTTCCATGAAAGCCTATCCTGTTTAAGTATTGCATGATACCATAAATGCATAAGCTCTGGTTGGGAAGGTATTTCCATATTACAGAATTTTGCCGGAATCCTGCCAATAACCATGAATATGCAAGCTTTCGCTACCTTATTATGTATTACACAGTGAATATAGCACGTCTTGGAGCTTTTTTTAGTAACACTGATATAATTGCTACCCTAATTATTTTGTGACAAAATGGAATTCAGGATTTGTGTCCAAAGCTTGGTAATGATTGTTCATTGTTCTAATTTTTAAAGATTGCTGCCATCAAGCAAATTATATAGGAATAGACAGCCTATATCCAGGCGCAAATTAACAGGAAGCACTTATCCGCCCCATTATTCAAGATATAAAATATTTTGCTTGTACAGGCCATAGGCAAGAATTGCGGGAAGGGTGCCCAAGCTCTCCCCTTCCCCTCTAGTGTGTGTAGAACACCGCTGGCTACGGTCACCGGAAGAATCTTAACATTGTCTTTACACTGGCTTTACATAACCTTAACCGAAATGCACAGCATGATTTGTTAAATTAATATAGAGAAATGGTAAAGTGAGGTAGGTGTCAAATGTTTAGCATCGGTTTAGTCGTCTTGGTAGTGGCTTTGGCGCTTATCTTTGATTTTATCAACGGATTTCATGACACGGCCAATGCCATTGCCACTTCAGTTTCTACCAAGGCCCTATCACCGCGAACCGCGGTTTTAATTGCCGCAGTGCTCAATTTCATGGGGGCTCTGAGTGGCACCGCGGTGGCAGCCACCATAGGAAAAGAGATAGTGGCCCCGGAGGTTGTCACCCCGGTTGTCTTAATTGCCGCCCTGATTGCCGCTATATTTTGGAACCTTTTTACCTGGTACTTCGGCATCCCCAGCAGTTCTTCCCATGCCTTGATCGGAGGACTTACCGGAGCGGTCATTGGCTCCTTCGGAATTTACCAGGTGAAATGGTATGGCTTCGGTAAGATCTTTGCCTCCCTGATCATATCCCCTGTCC
>JARKQP010000089.1 GCA_029974875.1 Mobilitalea sp. | reverse complement strand
GTTTATGAAGAAAAGGAAGGTAAGGAAGACATCCGCCTGAGCAAATATTATAAGACAGACTATGTCAGGTATCAGACAATTAAGTCAGTTATCTGTGCGACGCTTGGCTATGCCTTAATACTTACCCTTATATTCATGTACCAATCTGAATATATCATTAAGAATGCAGTGACGCTTGACTATAAGACAATCGGCATCTTTATCGCCGGCTTTTATATCATCACGGTTACAATATATGGTTTTGCCTCCATCGTGGGATATTCGATGAAATATGACAGGTCAAGAAAAAAATTGGGCCGGTATTATAAAATGTTAAAGCGCCTGGAGAAAATATACAATGAAGAGACACCAGAGTCATAAGTTCGGGAGGAATATAGCATGACGTCATTATTAGTATTTCGGGAGAGAGTTAAGGGTTTTTACCAAAAATATGATATCTATGTAACGGCCTTCGTTAAGTTTATTTTTGCACTAATTGCATTTATTGCGATCAATGCACAGGTGGGTTATGATTCCAGGCTGGAATCCCTGCCGGTGGTATTGGGGCTGTCTTTGTTAAGTGCATTTACACCATCAGCAGTAATGGTGCTGTTGGCTGCACTAGTGACAACGCTGCACATTTATTCCGTAGCACCGATGATATCCATCATTATTGTTATCATCTTAATGATTATTTACTTCCTGTTCGCCCGTTTTACGCCAAGGCTTGGCTATGTGCTTTTGGCAGTTCCGATTTTGTTTTTCTTTAAGATACCTTACGTGATTCCGTTGCTGCTGGGCGTGATTGCTTCACCCGCTGCGATTGTACCGACTGCCTGCGGTGTTGTCCTGTATTATTTGCTTATGATTATTAAGACGGCAATAACGATGCAGACTAACAATTCCATCGATGACATCCTGGGTACCTATACGTACATTATCGACAGCCTGATTGGAAACAAACTGATGGTTATGACGATTGTTGTTTTTGCGTTAAGCCTTATGGTTGTTTATTATGTAAGAAAGATGATGAAATTTGATTATGTACACGAATTCTCCATTGGTGCAGGTGCCTTAGCCAGTATTTTGGGTTTTCTGGTCGGCGATATTATCCTCGCCCAATCAGAACAGATTGTTATCATGATACTAGGGAATATAGCGTCTGCAGCCATCGTCATTGTGGTCAATTTCTTCAAGCTGACCCTGGATTATACTGCAGTGGAGAATGTACAGTTTGAAGATGATGTATATTATTATTATGTTAAGGCCGTGCCAAAGATGTCGGTTACAACTCCCCAGATGAAGGTGAAGCATATTAATGTGAAGAACGTGACTCATGGCATATCAAGGGCGAGCCTCCACAAATATGATGATCCCGAGGAAGCAAATGATGAGGATGATATGTATTTTGACCAGAATAACAAGGACGACGGCTGGAACAGTAAAGACTGAAAGATAGGTTTTTAAGGCAGAAGGCTGTCACGGATAGAAGTAGGGGAGAAGAGGGTTGAATAAAATGAAATTAATAAGCGAAGGAGGGACCGGGTCCATGCTAGCACTTTCATTGCGGTTTGTGCGGTAGGGGGCATGGGCATGAGCATGGAGATTATCAGGAGTTATATCACAAAATATTTAATCTGGTTATCGCTTCCTAAGATAAATATTACGGATATTATAGAAATCTGTATTTTAGCATTTTTAATATACCATGTCGTGAAATGGATTAAGACCACGAGAGCCTGGACCCTTGTAAAAGGGCTGGTAGTAATCATGGTTTTTTGGCTGGTTGCCATAATCTTTGATTTGAATGTGCTTACCTGGATTATCCGGAACACAATTAATGTGGGCATCATTGCAATCGTAATTATTTTTCAGCCCGAGCTCCGGAAGGCGCTGGAGCAGCTGGGACAGAAAAACATTATGAAATCCATCATAACCTTTGATGATTCAAAGGACCGCATGGAAAAGTTTTCGGATCATACCTTAAATGAGATTGTCCGTGCTACCTTCGAGCTGGCAAGGACGAAGACAGGAGCACTTATTGTGCTGGAGGAGGATATACCCTTAAGTGACTTTGAGAGCACCGGTATCTCTATCGACAGTTTGGTCAGCAGTGAATTACTGATCAATATATTTGAGCATAATACACCGCTACATGACGGAGCAGTCATCCTCCGGGGAAACCGGATTGCAGCTGCCACCTGCTACCTTCCGCTGTCGGACAATATGCAGCTGAGTAAGGAGCTGGGCACGAGACACCGGGCCGGAATCGGTATCAGTGAGGTTTCGGACAGCCTGACCATCATCGTGTCTGAGGAAACCGGGAAGGTATCCATTGCCAAGGGAGGCAAGCTGATCCGCAATGTGGATGGTGATTACTTAAGGACGAAGCTTTCAGATGCACAAAGGAAGACAAATGAGGTTAAGAAATTAAAACTTTGGAAGGGAAGAATAAGGAATGAAAGAGAAGTTGACTAGGAATATCAGCTTGAAAATTCTGTCCGTTGTTCTTGCTGCAATATTGTGGCTGGTAATTACCAATGTCGATGATCCTGTCAAGACGAAGAACTTTTATAATGTTCCGGTGGAAATATTGAATGAAGATGCGATTGCTTCCCTGAATCAGGTTTATGATATTAAGGAAGGGGAGACAATTGATTTTACAGTCGCTGCAAGAAGGTCGATCATAGAAAACCTGGCAGTTTCTGACTTTAATGTTACTGCTGATTTTTCAAAATTATCCGATGTTAATGCAGTTACCATTGATATCTCCTGTCCGAGATACGGAGATGAGGTAACAATTTCTGATGGTATGTATCAGGTGATGAAGGTAAGTCTTGAAGAACAGGCTGAAAAGCATTTCCGTGTAGATGTCCTGCAGAAGGGAGAACCTTTGGAGGGCTATTATGTGGCAGAGAAGACAGCCAGCACGATTGTACAGGTCTCCGGGCCAAAATCCAAGATTGAGAGCATCGCCAAGATTATCGTGGAGGTTGATGTTACGGATATGGCCGGCTCTTTCTTCCGCATAACAGAGCAGCCCAAAGCAGTGGATACGGAGGGAAAGGAGATTGATGCCTCTAACCTTAACTTTAGTGATAAAACCATATCGGTGAGTATCCAGATGTATAAAACAAAGGTTATTGACCTGCTGGTTACCACATCAGGAAAGCCGAAGGAGGGCTATGTACTGACAGCGGTGGATTATGAGCCGAAAACTATTGAGGTTGCCGGAACGGATGCTGATTTATATGATATTCAAAGATTGGAGGTAACCGAGGATATTGAGGGTATCTCAAAGAATGTGGAAAAGGAAATCAATCTTCAGGAAGCGCTGGGTAAGAAATTAATTCTTGTAGCGGACAGTCCGACAGCAGTCGTTAACCTGAAGGTAGAAAGGGCTAAGACGAAGGATATCGTTCTCCAGCCAAAAGATATTGACATAAGAAATATACCGAAGGGTTTAGAGGTGAATATTTTAAATACTACTCCTATTTTAGTCAGAATAATGGGGGCGGAAAAGGACATTAGTGATTTGACAGCTAATAACCTGGAGCCCTTTATTGACCTAGAAAATTATGGGGGTGGTACATATGATGTTGGGGTACAAGTTGATACATCATTATATACAAGTTTGCTAAATAATCCCATGGTACATGTTCAACTACAATAATACCCAACGAGCACCTTCAGAAACTTCCTTGCAGCAAGGGATGAATTCTTTTTTCTGGAAAAGAATTTACTCTTCCCCGATAAAAATCATTTCATAAGCCTGCATACAAAGGGTTTCTAAGAGTACTCATCCGAAGAAGGAGGATGCCGAATGGTTAACAGAAAAATAGTGATTGACATCCCTGCCGGATTACATTTAAGACCAGTGAGTATCTTATGTAACCGCTCTATTGATTATAATTCATCCATTACGATCAAGAACAAGGAGAAATCCGTCAATGCGAAAAGCGTGCTGGGAATATTGTCGGCCGGTGTAAAATACGGCGATGAGATTGAACTGGTATGCGATGGTCCGGATGAGGAGGAGGCTCTTGAGACCTTGTCCAGGATGATTATGGAAGGGCTGGGAGATAAGATAATAAAAAAATAGTTGCGAAAGAAAAACCATAGTGTTATAATGAGGATCACTATTAGTGAATGGTGTATAATTATACTATGTCCTAATAGTGGTTCTTTTATTTTTAAATAACAAGAAAGGATATGATGCTGTTGGGACTCGAGTAGACAATACCAAATTATTCATCGTTAAAATTTACAGCGTAATTTACCGACTCCATAGTAAATATGATGTTGAAAGTGCATAGAAATGAAGAATCATATTTATTAGGAGGAATGATGTATGTTAAATTTTAAAAGATATCAAAGAAATCCAGTCGTTGAAATGCCAAACAGGCAGTGGCCGAGCAAACAAATTGAAAAGGCACCCATATGGTGCAGTGTTGATTTAAGGGACGGTAACCAAGCCCTGATTGATCCTATGGTGGTAGAGGAGAAGATCGAATTCTTCCAATTGCTTGTAAAGCTTGGCTTTAAAGAAATTGAGGTCGGTTTTCCTTCCGCTTCGCAGATTGAGTTTGACTTCTTAAGACAATTAGTAGACCGCAAGCTGATTCCTGAGGATGTAACAATCCAGGTATTGGTCCAGTGTAGGGAACATCTGCTGAAAAGAACCTTTGAGGCATTGGAGGGTGTGGGCAAGGCAATTGTACATATTTACAATTCAACCTCTACCCTGCAAAGAGATGTCGTATTTAATATGTCCAGGGAAGAGATCAAGCGAATTGCTGTGGAAGCTACCAAGATGGTGAAAGAATATGCAAAAGCTTTCCCGGGTAAGATTATCCTGGAATACTCACCGGAGAGCTTCACTGGGACTGAAGTGGATTTTGCACTGGAGGTTTGCACGGCAGTCCAGGAAATCTGGGAACCAACGAAGGAGGATAGGATTATCTTTAATCTTCCAGCGACTGTAGAGATGAACACCCCTAATGTGTATGCGGACCAGATCGAATGGATGGACCGCAATTTCAAGGACAGGGAAAGTATCATCTTAAGCATTCATCCGCATAACGACAGAGGAACGGGCGTTGCAATTGCTGAGCTTGCGCTTTTGGCAGGGGCGGACAGGGTGGAAGGTACTTTGTTTGGAAATGGTGAAAGAACCGGTAATGTTGATATCTTAACGATAGCCTACAATATGTTTTCCCAAGGTATTAATCCGGAATTAGAGATAGATAACGTTAATGAAATAATTGAAGCCTATGAGCGCCTGTGTAAGATGAAGGTGCATGAGCGTCATCCTTATGCAGGAAAGCTGGTATTTACGGCCTTCTCCGGCTCCCATCAGGATGCCATCAATAAGGGTGTAAAGGCGATGAAGGATCGCAGCAGTGAGTATTGGGCTGTTCCGTACCTGCCCATCGACCCGGCGGATATCGGCAGGCAATACGAACCGATTGTCAGGATCAATAGCCAGTCCGGTAAGGGCGGTGTTGCCTTTATCATGGAGAATTACTTTGGCTTCAAGCTTCCTAAGGGAATGCATAAGGAATTTGCCGATGTAATCCAAGTGTTATCGGAAAAGAAGGGTGAGGTTTCACCGGATCAGATTATGGAAGAGTTTAAAGCCCATTATCTGGATAAGAAGGAGCCCTTGCATTTCAGGAAGTGTAGGATAGAGGAATTAAGCGACCGTGAGGACACATCAACCGTCGCTACGGTGGAATATACGGATCATGGTGAGGTGAAAACCTTTGAAGCCTCCGGTAATGGTCCCATTGATGCAGTACAGCAGGGTCTGCAAAAGGAATTGGGAATCCAGTTTAAGATCCTTGACTACACGGAGCATGCATTGGCCGGTGGGGCAAATGCCCAGGCGGCAGCTTATATCCAGATGGTGGATGTGGCAACGGGCAAGGCTACCTTTGGTGTAGGTGTCAGCTCCAACATTACAAGGGCGTCCATCAGGGCTATCTTTAGCGCACTGAACCGTTTACACCCATAATTAAGAACAAAAGGCAGATGACCAGTGGTTTTTAAATAATAGGTATTTGGCTCTGGGATCCTTATATTAAAAGGATTTCAGAGCTTTTTTCTTGGGATGTTAGCTTTGATGATATCCTTTGGCGGTCTGGTGATTGCGTTGCAGAAGCCAACTTGTCGGCTTTCCTTTCATCGATAAGAGAGATAAGCGTAAATAAAAATGCCTATCCTGTCAGCCCACAGGATAGGCATTT
>JARKQP010000121.1 GCA_029974875.1 Mobilitalea sp. | reverse complement strand
AAATCCGCTCCATAAATCATGCATGTCATTTTTCATTTCTGCATTCTTGTGTCTCTGGAAATCAGCAACCACTGCTATTCCATCTGGTTTAAGGATACGGTAAACCTCACTGATTATTTCCTCCGGTTCTTCTATGTGATGCAAAAACATGCTGGCAAACACCATATCAACTGACGAATCCTGAAGAGGAACCTCCTGGGCCTCTGTTTCTATGGTTTCAATATTTCCTATTCCGCTCTCCTGTGCTTTTTTATTAAGCTGTTCAAGCATTTTACTGGAAATGTCTATCGCAATGACCTTCTTAACCATCCCTGCTACCGATCTGGAAATATAACCATCGCCGCAACCGAGGTCGACCACTGTCATGCTGTCTTTCAGAATTCCCATATTCACGATTCTATCTTTTATTGACTGGTCATAGTATTTTCTGCTTATTTCTTCCCATTCCGGTGCAACCTGATTGAAGAATTCCTTTAATTCACCTTCACTGGCCGAATAGACCTGAGAATCTCCCGCCGATAACCAATTAATTAAAGCATTTCTGCTGAAACGCCACTCTCTTCCTATCTTTCTTCCAGGAACCTTCTCTTCCTTCAAAAGCTTTATGAAGGTTTTTACACTAACTCCAAAGAGCTGTGCAGCCTCATCCAACGTAAGTATCTCTTTATCCATCGCTACTCTGTCCAGCTTTCAAGATATTTCTTTTGTTCGTCTGAAAGCTTATCAATCTTTATACCCCATGAATCAAGCTTCATACAGGCAACTCTTTCATCTATTTCAGAAGGTACATCGATAACTTTTCTACCCAGGGACTTATGGTTTTCAAGCACATACTTGGCACTGAGTGCCTGCAGTGCAAAGCTCATATCCATTATTTCCGCCGGATGCCCGTCTCCTGCTGCAAGGTTTACAAGCCTGCCCTCAGCAAGAAGATTTATCCATCTTCCGTCTTCCATTTTGTATCCCATTATATTCTTTCTCTGTTCCGCTTTTTCCACTGAGAGCTTTTCAAGTTCAGGTATGCAGATTTCCACATCAAAGTGTCCCGCATTGCAGAGAATTGCTCCATTTTTCATACCCTTGTAGTGATCCTCGTAAATTACTCTGCTGCATCCTGTAACTGTGATAAATATATCTCCCAGCTTGGCAGCTTCATCCATCTTCATCACCTTGAAGCCATCCATTACTGCCTCGGTAGCTTTTATAGGATTTATTTCGCAAACTATTACATTGGCTCCCAGGCCTTTTGCTCTCATGGCGATACCTTTTCCGCACCAGCCATATCCTATTATAACTACATCCTTTCCGGCTACAATAAGATTTGTCGTTCTATTTATACCATCCCATACCGATTGTCCTGTCCCATAACGGTTATCGAACAAATATTTGCAGTAAGCATTATTGACAGCAACCATAGGGAACATCAATGCTCCTTCATTCTCCATAGCTTTCAGTCTTAAAACTCCTGTTGTGGTCTCCTCACATCCTCCCAGGACAGAAGCCTGTAAATGCTTTTCAGTCGTATGGAGCAAGTGTATGAGGTCTCCGCCGTCATCTATGATAATATTGGGCTTGCTGCCCAAAGCCATTTTCAAATGGTCGGAATATTCTTCCTTAGTAGAATTGTACCATGCATATACATTCAGCCCGTCGGCGGCAAGCCCTGCTGCTACATCATCCTGGGTGGAAAGCGGGTTGCTTCCCGTAACCGAAACCTCTGCCCCTCCGGCAGCAATAACCTTTGCCAGATAAGCCGTTTTAGCCTCCAGATGGACCGATACTGTCACATTTATTCCTTTAAAGGGTTTCTCTTTGCTAAACTCTTCCTCCAGGCTCCTTAATAAGGGCATGTTCTTTCTTACCCATTGGATCTTTTGCCTGCCTGACTCAGCTAAATTCATATCACGTACTACGCTTTTCATCATATTACCTCCAGTAAAGATTTTACATATCAATTGTATACGAATCATTTTTATTTATCAACACTTATTTTAACTCAAGTACAATCAAATTCATTTATACTTAGTTAAAAATTTTATTAAACCATTGGCTCTATATAAATTTTTAAAAATTTTAGTTTTTTAATAATAAAGAAAAGTTATTCGATTTTGGAGCATA
>JARKQP010000062.1 GCA_029974875.1 Mobilitalea sp. | reverse complement strand
GACTATTAAGCAAGCTCAAAGGATACAATCACAACGCTTGTTAATAAAATGTGCCTGCATTATAATTTTAATGAAGGTACCCTTCTAAATACGGGTTATGTACTTAAGCCACAGGTTTTTGACAACCAGACCTGGCTGGATATTGTGTATTCGGGAATCAGCGAGACCCTGATGAATAAAGGTAAATGGTATGTTCTACGTGATGAAGGTGGAGATATTACCTTAAGGGATCTGGAAGATCTGACGATTAACCTGGTTCTCGGCGATCAATCCCTGTGTTACGACTACTCCCATGAAAAGTCAATTGATGATGAATTCTATAACCAGATTATGATCCTTTCAAAAGGAAGCGATGATTCCGGCAGTGAATTTATCGGCAGCAAGGAGGAAAAATCCATCCGTAAATATGGCTTGCTGCAATATTTTGAGACCATGGATAATTCAAATTCATCAAAGGCAAAAGCAAAGGCGGAGGCACTGCTGTCACTTTACAATAATGAAAAGCAGACCTTATCCTTGGATTGCCTTGGTGATAGCAGGGTGAGAGCCGGCAATAGTTTATATTTTCAAATGAAGGATATAAAGTTCGGGAATAAGATGGTTGTTAAATCGATAACACATGATTTTTTGCCGGTTCATACAATGAAGCTTGAGGTAATGCTATGATTAATGAGATAAAGGCAATTGTACAAAATTATTTAAACAATGAGAAGTTTTGCTGCATCATGCTTGGTACGGTGGTAGAAAACGGGGTAAGGGTAAGCGACAGGCTCATCATCCCCTTTGCTCTGATCACAGGGAGGTTAAAAGAAGGAATTTCCTGCGGAAACAAGGTCAGAATGCTCCGGGATCATGGAGGACAGCAGTTTTTTATACTGGAGGTGATGACAGATGATTAGCTCGGTAATGGCTACCGATCTGATAATATCAGAGGAAATTGATACCTCAGTGACCTATAAATTATCCGGTAACAGGTTTCAGGGTCTTACGGATGGTGCAGACGCCCTGCAGCAGGCTATATATAAGGTACTTAATACAGAAAAGTATGAGTATCCCATATATAGCTTTTCTTATGGGATTGAGCTGGAAAATCTGATAGGGAAAGAACCGGCATATGTAAAAGCAGAATTAAAGCGCCGTATCAGTGAATGCCTTTTGCAGGATGACAGGATCCAAAGCGTTGAGGATTTTAAATTCTCACTTAACAATGACAGCCTAATCTGTGAATTTAACGTAGTAAGTATTTATGGAGCAACAACAATAACAAAGGAGGTGAGTATCTGATGTGGGAAGCAATGACTTATGAAAATGTAATGAACGATATGCTGGACCGGGTCAATAGTGATGTGGACAAACGGGAAGGATCCGTTATCTATGATGCCTTAGCTCCCTGTGCCTATCATTTGGCACAGACATATTACTACTTAGATTCCTTTATAGACCTGGTCAGCGGTGATACAGCGGTCGGAGAATATCTGGACAAGGTAGTTGCCGATTATGGTATAACAAGAAAAGCTGCAACCCATGCGGTACGGCAGATTATAACTACCGGCGCGGTGAACATAGGAACCAGGTGGGGCGTCAATGATACCAGCTATACAATTACTGCGTTGCTATCTGCAAATACATATAGTGCAACCTGTGACCAGGATGGGGAAATTGGCAATGCTTATTCCGGCCCTCTGGAGAATATTGATAATGTCTCAGGTGTAACTGCCACCCTGGAAAATATCATTACAGCCGGTGAGGAAGAAGAAACGGATGATGACCTAAGGACAAGATTCTATGTACATGTTCGGTCAGCCGGAACAAGTGGCAATAAACATGATTATAGGAATTGGGCACTTGAGGTGCCAGGCTGCGGAGATGCAAAGGTATATCCCACCTGGGATGGCAATGGTACGGTTAAGGTTCTGGTAGTGGATGAAAATATGGCAGTCGACCCAACATTGCCTGCGAAAGTTGCGGAATATATTGAGGGTGTGAGGCCCATCGGAGCCACGGTAACCGTTGAAAGCCCGGAGAATATTGCAATTGACATAGCGGCTAATGTGAAGCTTGACGGAACAAAGACATTTGCAGAAGTGCAGGACGAGTTTACGGCGAGCCTGATGGAGTATCTGAAAGAGACTGTTTTTGAGGTATATAATTTAAGCTATGCTAAGATTGGAAGCCTTCTGTTAGCGACAGCCGGAGTACAGGACTATAATACGCTTCAAGTAAATGGGGGTACT
>JARKQP010000058.1 GCA_029974875.1 Mobilitalea sp. | reverse complement strand
CCAGTTAGACAGCAAGGAGCCTACAGCAAGCTATCAGGAATTCCTTAAGAATGAGGTTCGTTACAGCTCCTTAATCCGTCAGAACCCTGAGAGGGCAGAAGCTTTATTTGCTAACGCAGAGAAGAATGCTAAGTCTAAGTACGAGCACTTAGTGAAGCTTTCCAATCTCTATGGTAATGAATAGATTTAAGTATTTGATTCACGAATAGACAGAGAGACAGGCCCGGTACTTAGGTACCGGGCCTGTCTGCATATTCTTGAAGTATTTGTTGAAGCTGTCAAATAACAATGTAAGGCATGGAGAGCCTGGAGCCTTTTTTGTTTCTGTCACTTCAGGTATTTTCTTTCATAAAAGTGTAGGGTATGGATGGCATGGAGCAGCCGAACGGGGAATAGCCTGCCGCGTTGATGTTTTTTTAATAATAAAAAATGTTGGAAATATGTTTTGACGTGCCCCCACAAAGTTAGACCTAAAAATCTAACTTTGTGGGGGTAGTTCATTTTGCATACTCCAACATTTAGTGTATAATAGAACCTTAAAAACTGCACCTAACTGGATTCGAACCAGCGGCCTTTCGCTCCGGAGGCGAACGCTCTATCCACTGAGCTACAGGTGCAAAAAGTATGCTTTTGGCATACTTCGTACGAAAAACTGTCACCGCCAGTTTTTTCGGACTATGTTATTATATAATAGATACTATCTAATGTAAAGCAAGAAATCATAAAATTATTAAGATTTAAAGCGCCAAGCCAGGAATATGATATTAAGAGGATATTTTCCTGCCCAGGTATCTCTTTTTATATTTGATCCGGGCATAGCTGCTTATCTTATTTATGATATTATAATTGACAATCCCGCCGACGGCGCCGACAACCGGAATCCCCTGTACGAATTTAGCAGTAAGGAGAGCTTCGGAAAATAGGTCGGAGGTGGTACGCAGCTGTTCGTTAAAATTAATATCGCCCACAATGTTAAGATCAATTTGGCCGCCGAGCGCCTCCACCCTCTGGTTATACTCCCTCTGCTTTTCTCCCTTGGATATGGCACCGCAGATTAATAGGAGGATATAGGTTTTCTCCTCTTCCGTCTCATAATTGAAGCCGTAGCTTAATGCGATTTCATTCAGGGTTCTTATGATTACAGCAAGAAATAGGGGAATGTCCGGGATTCCCACTCCCAAAAAGCCAAGAATACCGCCCTCAGCCACGGAAAAGGAGGAATTGACCAGCTTTGATTGGGTGGAGGCTTTGTCCAGACGCCTCATGTGGCGTTGGTTCAGCTTTTTATCCAGGGCGTAATTGTTAACATCAAAGTCCAAGGCCAGTTTTTCCTTATCATAGGTTTTTTCGATATAAGGACTGCCCTTTTCAAAGATTAATTGGAAGCCTTTATAAAAGGCGGCATTTAAGGTGGCTTTGAGCTGCTTTGGGATCAGGCCTTCAATTTTCTCCTTCATTGGTGTTATGGTTGCCTTCATCAGACTGTTTTCCGGTTTATTTAGCAATTTATTTTCTTGTTTGTCCAAATACTTCATATGCTGTTCAAATGAATGCTTCATAGGCTTCACGTTCCTTTCCAAAGAGATTGATGCTTGTTAAAATACTAATATTTATTATACATTTTACGGAGGGATTTGTATAATTATAATCACATTAAAAAATTTAATTCAAATCGGGAACATAAATGTATTTTTATAGGAATTTAAGGGTAAAATATTACAAAAGTATTAAATGGTGTTACAAATTAATTAAAAAGAAATGGTTGCATTTCTGTTAAAATTTTGATAGAATAGAAGAAAATGATTAATTGTCACAGTCTAAACACATAGAAGTTTTTTGAAAAACCCTTGACAGGTTTTTTGGAAAACATCCTAATAAGTTTTCTGAAAACTTGTTAAGAAATTTGAGGAGATTCAATGAAGCTTAAATATAAAAAAGCCATATTAATAACTACGATGAGCACTATGGGGATTGGAATCCTGACGCTTTCCCTGAGCCAGAGTAAAACAAATGCTGAGGAAAATACGAATAATAAATTAGCAAAGACTGCTTCCGTAATGACAATGGATACAGCTGTAGAAAAGGGAGGAAGCAATGGGGCTACATCGGAAGCTGAACTGTCAGTAACCCCGGAGCCTACCGCAGCGCCTACGCCAACTCCGCTTCCTGTCTATGAGGTTAAGGAGGATGGATATCCTAAGATCTTAAAGATATTTAAGGAATATTATGCGGCAAAAGGCAATTGCGACGTTGCCGGTATTAAAAAGCTTTTAAGCGATCCGTCCAAGGTGGAAACCCAGGAAGAGCTTCAGGAAAAGACAAAGTATATTGAAAAATATGAAAAGATAAAGGCATATGTTAAGGATAGCTATGAAAAAGGCAGCTATGTTGTATACGTTTATCATGAAATCAAATTTACTAACATCCGTACTACGATCCCGGGGCTTTCAAGGTTCTATGTGGTTACAGATGCTGCCGGTGAGTTAAAGATTTTCTCCGGAGATATGGATGAGACTACAAAGGCCTATTATGATGAAAGAATGCAGGATAAGGATGTCCTTGCATTGTTCGATATGACAAATGAAAAAAGCGAAGAAGCCATGAAAAAGGATGAGGACCTGCAGAACTTTGTCAAGAAGATCAAGGAAGCAGCCGGTAAGGCAGAAGCTGCAAAAGCGGATTCCTCAAAGACTAAGACACCTACAGCTAAGCCGGAGGCAACAAAAACACCTTCCAAAACAACAGGCGGTTCAGTTGTAACAAGCAATGCGAACTGAATAAATTAAAAAGGAACTCCTTATACTAGTAATAAAAGTATAAGGAGTGTTTTTATGATCGGAAATGTAGATTTGGACTTATTGGAAAAGACCTATCAGAATGCGTCCATCGGCATTACTGCAATCAAAGCAGTAATGGATAAGACGGAAAATAAAGAACTGAATAATGAACTCCATAAGCAATTAAAGGATTATCAGGAGCTGGCGGATAAATCAAAGGACCAGCTTCTGAAGAATGGGGCAACGGTAAAGAGGCAGTCCCTGTATGTAAAGGCCATGATGAAGGGTAATGTTAAAATGAATACCCTGGTGAAGCCCTCGGATAGCAGTATTGCCCAGATGGTGATACAGGGAAGTACCATGGGTGTAACACAGATGACAAAGCTGATTCATGCAAAACCAAATGCGGACGGCACCAGCAAAGAGATTGCACAGGAGTTTGTGAAGAGGGAAGAAGAAAATATTGAGGTTATGAAAAACTATTTATAATGGCCTTTTTATAGGGCAGCCTAAAAATATCGCTGGATTTGACATCATAAACTTAAGCCAGACAGGCCGCAAAGCTTATGGTGTTAAGTTCAGCTATATTTGTTAGCCGCCAGTTGGCTGATAAAGGTCATCTGGCTGTCCAGCCTCGCCATACCGGAGCCTTGCCGTCTGCCGTAGCTGCCGTCACAGTTCAGGGTGCGCCCTTTTACGTTATCGCCCAGCATAGTGTTCAGATGGTGCATAATCTGTTCCTTAATATCGTAGTGGTAGACCGGACAAGCGATTTCCACTCTCCGGGAGGTGTTGCGGGTCATCATGTCTGCAGAGGCAATGTACATTTTTGTATCCAAGTTTTTGCCAAAGAGGTAGATGCGGGAATGTTCCAGGAATCTTCCCACAATGCTGACCACGGTGATATTCTCTGTCTTTCCAGGTATTCCTGGGAGCAGGCAGCAGATGCCCCGGATGATCAGCTTAACCTCTACGCCCGCAGAAGAGGCCTCCGAGAGTTTCCGGATAAGGTCCTTATCCGTCAAGGAATTGGATTTTATAATGATTCCGCTATTTTCGCCCCGGGCTGCCTTTTGGATTTCATCATCAATCATCTCCAGCAGCTTATTCTTTAATGAATTTGGAGCTACTAAAAGATGATTATAATCTCCGTTTAAATTGGAGATGGACATATTTTTGAAGAAGAGCATAGCGTCCTGTCCGATATCCCGGTCGGCTGTGATTAAGGACAGGTCAGTATATAGTTTAACAGTTTTCTCATTATAATTTCCGGTACCGATCTGGGTAATATAATTAATGACGCCATCATCCCGGCGGGTGATGAGACAGATCTTGGAATGCACCTTAAAGCCTTCAAAACCATAAATTACGTTACAGCCCGCTTCTTCCAGCCTTTCCGCCCACTCGATGTTATTCTGCTCATCGAACCTGGCCTTAAGCTCCATCAAAACAGTAACCTCCTTGTGGTTTTCAGCAGCCATACAAAGATATTCGATAAGCCTGGAATTGTTGGATACGCGGTATATGGTTATCTTAATGGAAAGCACGTTTGGATCAGTGGAGCTTTCTTTAAGCAGGTGTAAAAAGGGTTCCATCTGATGGTAGGGATAAAACATCAGGATATCCTTGAGTTTACAATGCTCGGTTACGCTGTCTTCTTTTTTCAGGGAAGCAGGATATGCAGGCTCAAAACCGGGATAGCATAGCTGTTCCTTCTTTTCGGGCGAAAAATGGCTCCTTAATTGAAAAATATAGCTCATCTCCAGCGGGGCTTTACTAATGAACATCTGATCCTTTTCAAGGTTCAGCTTGTCGAGGAGAAATGAAGTCAATAATTTGTTCATGCGGCCCTGCACCTCCAGGCGGACAGGGGAAAGCCGGCCTCTCTTCTTCAGGATTTTTTTCATTTGTTCCCTAAAATTATCGTCTAGCTCAAAGGATTCATCATCCGTACTGATATCTGCATTTCTTGTGACAGATATGATGGCGCAATTCTCGATCTTATACATGCTGAAAATGTCCTTTAGGTAGCGTAGGAGGATCTTTTCAGTCATGACGTAGCGGATCTCGTCCCCAGGAAGCAGGATATATTTTGGCAGGGATTTTGATACCGGTATCAGACCGAATTTTGTGTCGGCCCCGGAAAAAACACAGATAATGTAAAGTTCCTTGTTGACAAGATGGGGGAAAGGGTGCCTTGAGTTAATGACCTGGGGGGAGAGGATCGGAAGCAGGTATTCCTTGTAATACTTCTCGATATACTTTTTTTCCTGCCTTGTCAGCTCCTTAATATCAAGATTAAATACCTGGGAGGTTCTCAGCCTGTCCTCGATCGCCTGATAAACCTCATCCCTTTTGCTATAAAGCAGTGCTGTTCTTTTGAAGATTTTATCCAGCTGCTGCTTCGGAGTCATACCGGTCTTGTTATCAATGCTGCCGTTTTCTATCAGGGATAAATCTGTCAGGCTGCCAACCCGGATCATATAGAATTCGTCAAGGTTGCTGGTAAAAATGGAGGCAAATTTTAACTGTTCATAATATGGAACCTCTGCATCCTGTGCTTCATCCAGGATACGTTCGTTGAAAGTCAGCCAGGACAGTTCCCGGTTCTGCATATATTCATTTTCTACTTTATCATGGGGACGCATTAATTTTAATCTCCTTTAATTATTCTTTCGTATAGGTAGCCTTCGCGGATACCGTATTTGCTGACGATAATATTTTGTACGTCAAAGTAGTCGGCAATAGTATCAATAATAATCATGCCCGGGATGATGGTATGGATTCGGTCAGGAATGTTTCTGAGCAGGGGAGTCAGGGTGATCCTGTGGCTATTCTTAATGGAAGCCAATATTTCCTTGATATGCCCGGTATCAATATCCATATTAGCGCCTGGCAGGCTATAGATGCTGTTATTTAGCTTTAGGAGACCGCGGACCGTCCCGCCGATACCGCAGATAGTAGGGAAGGACTGCTTTGGGAGCGGAAGGCTGGAAATATAGCTGAGGACAGCTTGTTTGATGTTTTCCCTTTCTTCCGGTTTGGGGATAATTTTCTTTACAAATTTGACATACATGTTTAAGGAGCCGATTGGAACGCTGGTCGCGTATTTGATTATCTTATCCTCAAAAATAACAATTTCTGTGCTGCCGCCCCCGATATCTACGAGGATACCGGACTCTATGCTGAGGAATTTCGTTGTTCCAGCGAAGTCCAGGGCGGCCTCCTCGTCACCGGAGAGAAGCTCTACCTCATGATTGGTATTGCGGTTGATTTCCCCGAGCACTTCCTTTGTATTCACAATGTTTCTTAAGGAAGCGGTTGCGAAAATGTGGACATTGGTATCTTCGACCTGCAGGTTATGGATCAGATGTAAAAATTGGTTCAATATGTCGCAGGCTTTCTCAATACCCTTGCTGCACAGCTTTTCATTTTCAATATAGTTGACCAGTCCGACCATTTCTTTTTTTTCAAGCAGGCTCTTAACGTCATCTCCCTGATGCTCATAAACGCATAGCCGTATCGTATTGGAACCTAAATCAATAATTGCGCTTTTCATAATCCCTACCTCCAAATATAGTTACGTAATTTTTGCGCTAAAATCATTATAATATATAAATGCTCATAAAATGATAAATTTATGTATAAATTTGGTAAGCTTTATGAAAATTATATAGGTG
>JARKQP010000057.1 GCA_029974875.1 Mobilitalea sp. | reverse complement strand
GATCACGGATGCCGGAAAAGAGATTTTCCAAAAGGAAGTAGACCGTTTAAGCGAGCTCCTTCACAATGCTAAATTAATGGAAGAAACTATATGACGATATTTAAGCTTTATTTTGATAAGGATGCCGAGGAAGCGTGGATCTACGAAATGTCCCAGAAGGGCTGGGCCTTCGAATAATTCTTTTTAGGCTTCTACACCTTCGTTCCCTGCAAGCCCGGAGAATATCTTTACCAGATCGATTTATTAGAGAGCTGGGCCGGCGACAGGGACTACTTCTCTAACTTTATGGAGGAGCTGGATATCGAGGTTGTGTCCCAGTGGTACCGTTGGGTCTATCTCAGGAAAAAGGCCTCCGAAGGGGCGTTTGAGATGTATACGGATCCAGAATCTAAGATCAGGCAATACCGGCGGTTGATGCACTTTTATATCGCCGGAGCTCTTGTGGAAACCTGGTGCCTATGGTTGGAATTTACTGCTGCCATGGAGCTGATGGCTCCTCCCTACTGGCTCCTTACCCTGTTGGTCGCATTGATGCTTCTCGTATTTCTTCGTATGATAGTGAAATGCAACCGGAAAATACAGCAGCTAAAGAATTTTCCGTCCAGATGAAGGGAAACATCTCAGAAGTACATTAGATTTCTATTAAAATTAAAGGAGTCCTGTTTTATCCTTAACAAACTCATGGTATAATCTACCTAATTGAGGAAATTCTTGCTTTTTTTCTCATAATACCAAGGCAATAAGCTATACAGACAAAGAATAAATACAAATCGCACGGCCCGGACACCCTCCGGGCTGCGCAGGAAAGAGGGGTATCATGTCTTTAAGCGTTAAAAACCTATCAAAAAGCTATGGAGAAAAATTAGTCCTTGATAATCTTAGCTTTGAAATCAGTGAACCGGGTGTCTACGCCCTACTTGGAACAAACGGAGCAGGCAAAACCACCTCCTTACGTATCATCCTTGGAATGCTTGCAAAAAATGAAGGAGATGTGCTTTGGAAGGGAAAGCCGCTGGATCCCGTCCGCACCAATGTGGGCTATCTGGCGGAGGAGCGCGGTCTGTACCCTAAGTACTCCTTACTGGATCAGCTGCTTTATTTCGCAACCCTTAGGAATGTGCCAAGGCATGCCGCAATGGACCGTATCAAGCATTGGTCTGACCGCCTTATGGTGGATGAATATATCTTTCCTCCAAAGACCAAGAAAAGAACCGCTTCCAAGGCTAACCGCGCAGACCAGCTGTCCAAGGGAAACCAACAGAAGGTCCAGCTGATGGCTGCACTGATCTCCGACCCGGAATTAATTATACTGGACGAACCGCTCAGCGGCCTTGACCCTGTGAACACGGATTTGTTTAAAGCCATCATCAAGGATGAGATCCAGAAGGAAAAATATTTAATCTTGTCCAGCCACCAGATGCCCACCATCGAGGAATTCTGCTCGGACATCACCATCCTGAACCGGGGCAAGACTGTCCTTCAGGGTGATTTAAACCAGATAAAAAAGGGCTATGGCCGCGTTAACCTGTTTGTAAAAAGTGATGTGGACATTGCCTCCTATATCTCCGCCTTCGGCCTGCCAATCGCAAATAAGATCCCAAGTGAATACCACTTAAAGGTCAGGGATGAAAAACAGGCTATGGAATTCTTAACAAAGCTCATCGGGGACAATGTCCCAATTATAAAATTTGAGCTGCGTGAACCGTCACTGCATGAAATATTCATTGAAAAGGTAGGGGATAACAATGAAGAAAAGTAATCTCGCCGGCTGGAAGGACGTATTTATTTTCACCCTGACCCAGACCCTGAAAAGTAAAGCCTTTCTTGTCACTTACGCTATCCTCCTCGTACTGATATTAATATCCATGCCATTGGTTACTATGCTGACGAATAGGGGCACGGAAGACCCCAATGCACCCAGCCTCATCGAAAAGGTATATGTGGAGAACAAGACCACTCTGCCGGACATGGACTTTTCGGTACTGACAAACCAGGAGGCCTTTCAGGATATATCCTTTGTAGCCCTGGAAGAGGATTATAAAGCAGTGGAGGATCGTATTGACGCAGAGGAACAGACCTCCGTGCTGCTGACTATTTCAGAGGAGGACTCTGCCTATTCCCTGGCTTTTGTAAAGGCAGGCAGCGGCCCAGTCAAAGATAGAAGCTTGGAACAGCTCGGCAGTGCCACCATGGAACAGTTTGAGGCCTTCCGGATCCAGGCTCTTGGAATTAGCGATGAACAGGTAACCCTGCTCCAGGCGCCTGTCACCACTGCCGTATCCTTAACTGATACGGAGGGTAATGCCATAGAAAAAGAGGATACCTCCATTTCCTTTAATGAGTACTGGCTGATGTATGGCATATTATTTGTAGTACTAATGGTGAATACCATGGGTTCCACCCAGATCGCTACCTCCATCGTTACGGAGAAATCCACCCGTGTCGTGGAATATTTATTAATCTCCGTGAAGCCCCTTGCCCTAATGGTGGGTAAGATCCTTGCAACCCTGATCGCTGTGCTGGTCCAGATGGTCTCCATGGTGGTCATGGTATTCATCTCCAACCGGATATCTGCCGGCTTATCTGAAGGAAATGGAACCAGCCTGTTATCTACGTACCTGCCGAAGAATATATTCGAAAACATGAACCTTGTGAATATCCTCTTCTGCTTCCTCCTCATCATCCTCGGCTTCATCTTCTATGCGACCCTGGCAGGACTGGCAGGTGCCACTGTGAGCAAGCTGGAAGAGCTTAACGAAGGGCTTACCCTATTCACCTTCACTAATATTATTGGCGCATACATTGCCATCGGCGCCCTGGGTACCCTCATCGGCTCCGGAACCAATACATTTGTGACCTTCACCCTGCTCTTTCCCCTGTCCTCACCATTTATCCTGCCCGGTGCAATTTTAATTGGAAAGGCTACCATCCCCATTGTGGCCGCAGCTATCGTATTGCAGATTATTTTCATCCTGCTATTATTTAAATTTGTAGCAGCCATATACGAAACCCTGATTCTCCATACCGGCAATACCATCAAGCTAAAGGAGCTAATGAGGATCTCCAAGCTAATCCAGAAGGGAGGAAAAGTAAATGAATAATAATTTCAGAGGCTGGGATGCCGTATTCGGCTTTACCTTCCGTCAGGCTACGAAGGGCATTTCCTTTAAGCTGGTAACCATCCTCATATCTATCCTGATCATGGGAGCCTTCGTTGTCCTTAATATCATCATTGCCAAGCCGGAGGAAAAGGACGCAGCTCAGGCCTCGCCGGTCAAGACCATATTCGTCCTGGATGACAGCGGCCTGCAGCCAACGGACTTTAAAGCCTACAACCCGGAATTGTCCGGAGAACGCTTTCAAAATATTACCTTTGCCAACGTAACAGGTATGAACCGCTTAGAGGTTATCCAAAAAGCAGCAGCTGATGGAGCGGAATCTATTGCCGTCATAATAACAGCCACCTCAGAGGGCTATGAATTAGAGGCAGTCATTCCTTCCGGCTCCAGCATAACAAAGGAGCAGGCACAGGCTGTACTTGCCCCTATGAAGATCAGCTTTGAATCCAGCAAGCTTATGCAGTCGGGTCTTTCGGGGGAACAATTGACCACCGTCTTAAAGCCGGTTGCCACAAGCTATTCCGATATTGGTGAGACCCAGAGTGTAATTGCCTTTATTGTCCAGATGATTGCCCCCATGGTATTTGGACTTGTGCTTTACATGATGCTCATCCTATATGGGCAGACCGTAAGCAAATCCGTTTCCATCGAGAAGACCTCAAAGCTGGTAGAAACCCTGCTCACCTCCATCCACCCTTACGCCTTGATCACAGGCAAGGTTCTGGCAGCTACTACCATGGCGGTCCTGCAGTTTGTAATATGGATTGCCTCCGGCATAATAGGCCTGTATGGCGGAAGCCTCGCAGCCCAGCAGCTTTATCCGGAGTACAAGAATTCCGTGATTACCATTGTCCAATTTTTACGTGATAATATCGGTGAAACTGCCATGACCATACCCTCCGTTATCCTTGCCATTATCGTGTTCTGCATCGGCTTCCTGTTCTACTGTGTCATCTCAGGTATGGCCGGCTGTATGGTATCAAAGCCTGAGGATACCTCTACGATGCAGACCCTGTTTATCTTCCCCATCCTGATCAGCTGGCTCGTCTGCTATCTGGCACCGGTGATGGGAAATGAAACATTAACAGCGGTGATCAGGTATATTCCCTTCACCATACCCTTCTGCATTCCCTCCGAAATGATTACGGGAACCATCGGATATGTGCAGGGACTTGTATCCTTACTGATCCTAGCCGCCGGCTCCTTGCTTGTCATTATACTGTCCGCAAGAATATACAAAGGCCTGATCCTGTATACTGGTGAGAAGATCAGCCTGAAGCTGATCGGAAATATAATAAAAGCAGATAAATAAGCTTTTCCCCTATCAAAGATACTTTTAGCCGGACACCGGCTTTACAGGTTTATACCACATACCGGCCTATAGATTTATATCACGTAACGTCCTACAAGGTTTATGCCACATGTCATCCTACAGGCTTATACCATATACCGCCTATAGATTTATGTCGCGTAACGGCCTACAGGTTTATGACATATACCGGTCGAACCATGAAAGACTGCAAGCCCACAGAAACATTATGTTTTTGTGAGCCTGCAGTCTTTTTACAAAAATTTTTTTCATCTAATAAATTTTTTACTATCAATCCTCCTGGGAGATTGCCCTAATCCTATGGATCAGCATATCCATCGCAATTTCATTCATTCCGCCTCTTGGAATTATAATATCCGCATATTTCTTATAGGGCTCCACGAACAGCTCATGCATCGGCTTAACCGTATTCGTATACTGGGCAATAACTGATTCCAGGCTTCTTCCCCGTTCATTTACATCCCGTATGATACGGCGTATGAGCCTCTCGTCCGCATCCGTATCCACAAATATCTTAATATCCATCAGCTCCCTGAGCTCCGCATTCTCAAATATCATGAAGCCCTCAACCACAATCACCTTTGCCGGGTTTACCCGCACCGTTTCCTTTAACCTGTTATTCTCCGTAAAGGAATATACGGGTCTGTTGATCGGTTTTTGCTGCTTTAGCTGCCTGATATCATTGACCAGAAGCTCCGTGTCAAATGCCGACGGATGGTCATAATTTAGCTTTGTCCTTTCTTCAAAGGTCAGATTATCATACTGCTTGTAATAAAAATCATGGCTTAACAATGCCACGCTGTCCTTGCACGCTTCCTTAATCCGGTTTGCGACCGTGGTTTTGCCGGATGCAGAACCACCCGATACGCCTATAATGATGACACTTTCCATATAGCCTCCCTTACGCTGCATTAAACTGCACCGTTACTCCCATACATTTTCCCTGTAAGCTCTTTCTGCACCACACCATGTTATCAAAAAAATATATTGGCTGTCAATTACTAAAGTCTGACCCCTTTAATTACTTCTGCCGACTTCTGCCCACATTTTGTTAAATTATTGACAATTGTATCCTAATGTGATATATTATAAAAAAATATGTTTTACTTTTCCGGTTGGCAGTGAATAACTGTTTCAAGTTTTGGCTTATAGGGTGGAGAGCTTTTTATTAAAGCTCTCTTTTTTTATTGCCCTCCACCTTCATAGGCTAATACGAAACCTTGGAGCGCAATGACAGGAGGTGAGATTATGTCATTTTTCGACAGTGTGCTTGTTGCTATTTTCTGTATGTCCGTTGTTTTTATTGTTCTTGGACTGTTATGGGCAATGATACGTTTATTTTCGATAGCCATTGCCGCTATTGAGAAGAGGACAAACAAGGCCTCAAATCTTCATACTTAATATCCATGGCAATCATGGAATATAACTACATGCTTAAAGGAGGATTCATTGTGTTTATTGATTCATTGGTTAATTTATGGAAGGATTCCGGTTTTGCCGCGTTGACATGGCAATCCTTGCTGATGATCCTTATTTCCTTTGTATTGATTTATCTTGCAATTGGTAAAAAATTCGAACCCCTGCTGCTACTGCCCATTGCCTTTGGCATGCTCTTAGCTAACCTGCCATTAACAGGCCTGATGAGCGAACCGGCCAGCCAGGAGGAAGTGGGGGGTCTCTTATACTACCTCTACTTAGGAGTTAAAAAGGGAATCTATCCTTCCCTTATCTTCCTTGGAATCGGGGCCATGACTGATTTCGGTCCTCTCATTGCCCGGCCAAGCAGTTTATTGATTGGAGCCGGCTCACAATTTGGTATTGTTGTCGCCTTTATCATTGCTACTTTACTGGGCTTTAAGCCGGAAGAAGCTGCTTCCATAGGAATTATAGGTGGTGCTGATGGTCCGACAGCCATTTATCTCACTACTAGGCTTGCACCCCATCTGCTGGCCTCAATAGCCATAGCCGCCTACTCCTATATGGCCTTGATCCCGCTTATCCAGCCGCCTCTCATGAGGCTGCTTACCACCAAAAGGGAACGTAATATCAAGATGGAGCAGCTCCGTACCGTATCCAAATTAGAAAAAATATGCTTCCCGGTTGCAGTTTCGGTACTCTGTATTTTACTCTTACCCTCCGTCGCTCCCCTCATCGGTATGCTGATGCTCGGTAACCTGTTCCGGGAATCCGGCGTCGTGGAACGCCTTTCCGATACCGTCCAGAACGCCCTGATTAATATCGTAACTATATTTTTGGGTGTAACGGTTGGGGCAACTGCCGTAGGCGCGAAGTTTCTACAACCCGAAACCCTTGGAATTATTGTACTTGGTTTAGTCGCTTTTATGTTCAGCACCGTTGGAGGCCTGCTAATCGGAAAATTCATGTGCTTCGTAACAAAGGGAAAGATAAACCCGCTGATTGGCTCTGCCGGTGTTTCCGCTGTTCCGATGGCTGCCCGTGTCTCACAGGTTGAAGGCCAGAAGGCAAATCCCGGCAACTATCTCCTTATGTTTGCTATGGGTCCGAATGTGGCCGGTGTCATCGGCTCCGCAGTTGCGGCCGGCGTCCTGCTGTCCTTATTCGGATAATGGGCGGAGCAATATTTTTCTTGAATTTATAGGGAAAACAACGTACCATAGATTATATCAGCAGTTATAAAAACCCGGTTCTTATAAGGATTGCATTTCACATATAGTGTCCACAGGGAAAATTACCATGAGTGGGGGATAAAAGCATGACATTTGATGCCGATATTATCAAGGAACAGTATCTCACAGCAGTCAAAAAAGCCTGGCTTACTGCCGAGGCCTCCTTTCCTGCCTTCTTATGTGGGATTCCAACGGAAAGGAAGCTGGCAAATGAAGCATTTATCAGCCACAGCAGAACCAGGCTCCAGGAACCCTTAAAGGGTGTTCCCAAGATCCCCTGGAGAAGGAAGCGTTGGAAAGGGGACCTGTTAAAGCTTGTCGGGGAGATATTGTACCAGGAAACGATAATTAACCTCCACTCCTTCCTGGAGCGTGAAGAGCTTGCTGCCTTCCAGGAAGAGCTAATGGAATTTATGCGGCAGGCCAGAAGCTTCTCACCGGAGCTTTCCTTTGAAGAAATCGGGCAGGCTCTCCGTAACTATATTGTCTATGTCATGTTTAAGAAAATACACCAGGATAATTCCGGCTTTAGCAGGGCCGGTTTTGGATACAGCATGCTTTATCCCTTTACGGACAATTTTATTGACAATGTGGCTGCCTCCTCCCAGGAAAAAGCCAAATATAACCGTATGATCCGTAATAAGCTCCAGGGCAGGGCGGTATCCCAGAAAACAATCCACCATAAAAAGACCTGCGACTTATTGAAGGCTATCGAAGCTGATTTTCCCAGGGAGACCTGTCCCATGGCCTCCCAGCTTCTACTTATGATGCTGGATGCCCAGGAATTAAGCCTTCTGCAGCAGGAGAATACAACTGTGTTATCTCCTGAAAGCCGTTTAGACATTTCCCTATATAAGGGTGGCATCTCCGTATTAATTGACCGGTATTTTGTCCGCAAGGAGCTGACAGAGGAGGATATCCTTTTCTATATCGGAATGGGCTTCTTCCTGCAGCTGGCAGATGATTTACAGGATATCCAGGAGGATAGTGAACGCGGTTACCAGACCTTGTTTACCTTAAATTTGAATCCAAGCCATGAGGAGGAGCTGGTGAACCGGGCATTACATTTCATACATAATATTATGAGCTCCTATCAAGCCGAGAATAACCGTTTTAAGGATTTTGTCCTCTTAAACTGCTACCAGCTGGTCTATACCTCCGTACTCCGCAGCAAGGCCTTCTTCTCAGCAGAATATCTCGAAAGGATTGAAGGGCTGCTCCCGGTTACCAAAAACTATTATGATAGCTTCCGCAAGGAAATGGCTGCAAATTTAGGCTTGGAAAACCAGGATAAATATATGAAGCTGCTGGATGAGCTTATCGCTCCCTAGCCACTGAAAAATCCCAGATACATCAATATTCTGAATGTATCTGGGATTTCTCTCAGCTTACCTTTAGGCAATCTATAATCTGTCCTAACAAAGGATTGTTGTTATTCTTTTTCCATACGGCAATCGTATCCGCATTTGCGCTGTCCGGCAGGGAGATCATCCGGACATTTGGATTTTTCTCCAAACGGGTATTGCGGTCAAGGACTGCCACACCCACCCCTGTCTCCACACAAAGCAAAAGATTCTCCAGGTTGTCCGTATAACGGACGATCTTCGGCTCGAAGCCATAGACCCTGCATTGCTCCTTTAATCCCCGGTAACCGCCCAGGGATTCCTCCGGTGAAATTGATACAAACTTTTCGCTCCTGAAATCCATCAGTGTAGGAATTGGCAGCTCTGCCTTGGGATTTTTACGGCTCACCGCCAGTGCTCCCTTTTGGCTTATTAACGTCTCATAATTATGATGCTGAAGCACGCCCAATTCAAAGGACAGGGTAATGATTACATCATAACGGAAGCTGTCCAGCCCCTTCCGCAGCTTACTGAAAGTATCCCTTTCCAGGGTGAAGTCAATCGCCGGAAACTCACCGCTCAGGCGGTGAATACGGTCTGACAGGACCAGGTTTACGTCCTGTCCCTCTAAAATACCGATTGAAATTGTCCCCTGCTCTCCCCTGTTTAACGCCTTCGCGTATTCGAAGGCATCCTCTGTTTTCTCCGGGATATCCTTTAACTGGTCATACAGGTAACGTCCTGCCTTTGTCAAAAATACATTTTGCTTGGCCCTATGGAACAGGAGCACTCCCAGCTCATCCTCCATGACGGCTATTTGTTTGCTTAAATTTGGCTGAGTAGTATATAAATTTTTCGAAGCTTCTGTAAAATTCTCACATTTCGCCGCCTCTACAAAATATTTTAATCTTAATAAGTTCATACTTGTCCCCCATAAAACGCTTTTACTATCCTACAAGCCTATTATATTACATTATCAACTTGTCGACAAGCCAAATCCGTTGAAAAATAAGGCTTTTTTCAGCTTTTTCACAAATTTTTCCCTGTTTTTTAGTCTTCGTCTTATTGCATAATTTACTTAGTCAAATAACTTTTTCACTATATATTATGACGAAATAGTTATTATACAAATCTTTAGCGAAATTCTATAATTAGTAGTAGAAGTCTGCTAATTTTTTGACAAACTTTTGTTAAAAAAATAGTACCAGTACATATAACCAAAGGAGAGATATAATGAAAGGAAACAACATTCTCAAAGTATCAATTTTATCGCTTTCTTTTTTAACAATGCTCAGGTTGACAATTTCACCGGCACTTGCTGCGATTGGTGAGGCAGTCAACAGGGATGCAACACAGATGCAGATCATGGTGGTAGTAGCATCAGCAGTGGCGATTCCCTTCGGCTTCGTATCCGGCTTACTCGCAGGAAAAATTAAGACCAAGACGATTCTGTATATCGGTTTGATCTTATACCTGATCGGTGGTATGGCTCCCATGCTGGTTCCAAATTTCACCTTCATGATCGTATGTAGGGCATTACTTGGCGCCGGTACCGGTTTATTCCTACCATATTGCGCGGGATTAATTGCAGATTTCTACAAAGGGGATGAATTCAAGACCATGATCGGCTGGCAGAGTGCTGCTGTTGCGATCGGTAATATTGTTACTTCTGCCCTTGCAGGTATTCTTGCCTCAATCAACTGGAGACTTTCCTTCTTAATTTATGCCTTTGCCGCCGTTACCTTTATTTTAGTGGCAGCATTTCTTCCTGAGCCTCCAAAGGCGGAGAAAAGAAAAGAGGAAGGTGCCAAGTTCAATGGCAGGATGTCCTTTATCTGCATCGCAATCCTGATCTATGCAGTTATTTACTTTGGTTTCTTCGGCTTCATTTCCTATGTAGTTGCTGAATTAGGCGGAAATGCAGCTCAGTCCGGATTAGCAAGTATGGCAATGACCCTGCTTTCATTGATCGCCGGTATTATATATGCGGGTGTATTACATATCCTCAAGAAGGCGACCCTTCCAATCCTGTTACTCATCAACGTACTCGGGTTCTTTATCCTATCCCAGGCTCCCAGCTTTGGCATCGTTGTTGTAGGCTCCTGCTTTGTGGGCTTAGGCTTCGGTCTGCTCCTGCCATACGGTATGATGAGGGTTATTGAGGCTGCCCCTAAATCTGCAGGTTCCTTTGCGAGCGGTATGTATATGACCTTTGTTAATGTGGGAACCGCGGTTGCACCTGCGATCTTAGCTCTGATTGGTGCGATGTTCGGCAGAAAGGATGATGGCCAGTTCGTATGGTTTGTGTCCTCCATCCTGCTGGTTGCCGGAACTGTGATCGCTATTATCTTAGCCCTGACCAGCAAGAGCACAAGCGCTGCTGCCCAGGAATGAATAATGATAGAAATAACAAAAAATCAAAATGATAAAACATGAAAGGAATTGAGGGACATGGGAACAAAAAATTATGAATTTTCAAAAACCAGTAGCAGCTTTGGAGGTAAGGGTTGGCTTGTCATTCTGTTTTCTTTTGTTTGCATTTTGTTTGACAGCTCCATCATTAACGACTCCCTGAATGTTACCATTGGAGCCTTTGCGGAGATAAAGGAGTGGAACATCAGCCTGCTTTACATTTTTTCAACCATAACAGCCTGGATCGCCGTGGTCGGTGCAGCTATGTGGGGAATCATATCCCACAAGATATCCATCCGTTTTGCCTGGGCTCTTTCCTTAGGTATCTGCTCCGCAGCCTGCTTCTTATGGGGGCACGCTTCAAGCCCTATTGTATACTTTATCTGCCTTGCAGCTGCAAGCGTTGGCGGAATGGGCTTCGCTTACATAGCAAACCTTAATGTTATCTCTAACTGGTTCCCAAGGAAAAAAGGTCTGGCAATGGGCTGGGTTACCATAGGCTTCCCGGTATCCGCCATGATCTCCCTTCCCCTTACGAGCAACCTGCTGGCAATGGGCGGCTTAACTACTATCTACAACTTTTACGGTATTGCAACCCTGATCCTGTGCATCATCTGTATCGTATTCATCCGTGATTTCCCGGAGCAGGCCGGTGCCTTCCCGGATAATGACAAGAGCTTTGACAAGGCTGCTGCTGACCGTCAGTTACAGGAAGGCTTAGCTTACATGAAAACCTCCCCTTGGACCGTAAAGAAGCTGTTTGCTACCAAGACAACCTGGCTGATTGGTTTCTCCCTTGGTGTTATGGAATTATTTGCCCTTGGTATTATGACCAACTTCGTACCCCGCTTTATGCAGGCCGGCTACCAGATGCCCCAGATTATCGTTATGCTTACCATTACAGGCGCGGTTGCCTGTGTGGGAAGTTATCTTTGCGGCGTATTGGATGCCCATGTAGGTCCTAAGAAGGCAACAATTATTACATACTTCTTTGGAATTGCCTCTATCATTTTAAACCTGATACCTAACCCTGTAACTGTTTATCTGTCCCTTCCGTTCCTGGGCGTACTGTTGGGCGGATCCGCTAATTATCTGGTATCCATCTGTAATACAATCTGGGGACGCTATGATTTCCCTATGTCTTACAAGGTTATCAAGCCCATCGTTGCTGCTTTAGGAGCCTTAGGTGTAGCGGTGGTTGGTGTTATCGGCCATAGTGTATCCTATACGGCGGCCTATATCTTCCTTGCATGCCTGGCGGCAGTTGCTACCATTGTTATGTTCTTCGTTGATGATACCCTGGTTGGAAAGGATCTGTAATACTTGCCTGATAATACCGCTTGATAGCAACAATAATAAGATAACAGCAATAAGATAACAGCAATAAGATAGCGGCAATAAAATAGCGGCAATAAAATGATAGCAATAAAAATAACAGCAATAAAATAGCAACAATAATTTAATAGCAATAAAAATAACAGCAATAAAATAACAACAATAAATTAGCAACAGTAATTTATCCTAAAAAGAAGCAGTCCCGCCTACTGGGATTGCTTCTTTTCAATTTAATTATTTTCAAGTTGGAAGTATAATTATTTTATCTATCTAACTACTCCTGCGTCTCATCATATGCCAGCTGGTCGTCAAACTCATCTTCGGCTGCGCTGTCCTCTATTTCTTGAAAGATTTTAATATCCTTTTCATCTTCCTCCTGGAATTCAACATCATTTAGCTCCTGCCTTTCGTAAAAATCCATATCGTCCATCATGCCGGTCCCTCCGTAATTATAGAAATTATATGGTTCCTCTATCTAATTCTATAGACCATTTCCTTTCTTTATTACTATTAATATAAACATTTAATATAAACATTTTTAGAGGGCGCGCTCCTTAATACTTCTTATGCTTTTTGTATGAATGCCTTACTAAAGCCTGCCGCCTTAGCCCGGGCCAGCATTTTATCCGCATTTTCTTTTGTAGAGAAGATCCCCAGCTGCACCCTATACACGGTCTTGCCACTGACCTTGGCTGAGTGCACATACATTTCCTTAAATCCTTTTTTCTTTAGCTGCTCTGCCGCCTTATTCGCTTCTGTCTTGCTCCCATAGCTGCCTGCCTGAACCTTATAAATGACAGCCGCTTTCGATCCTGTTGGTTTTTTCACATAGGTAACACCCGTATATTCACAGATGCCCTTTGCAATCTCAACCGCAGTTTCCTCCCAATACTTCTTCTTACCCATCATGTTAACTGCTTCATTTAAATTAGTCATAAAGGCACTTTCCACTAAGATAGCGGCTTTTGTATTCATGACCTTACAGTTGCAAATACCAAGATTAGCAGATTGCACTCCCCTGTTCTTCTGTTTTGTCCCCATTACCAGCTGGTTCAGGATCTTACCCGCCATTTTCCTGCTATCCTTCGGATAACTGCTGTGGATATAGACACTGACACCCTCCGCCGAATTAAAGGTCTTTCCATTCCCATATGCATTAAAATGTATAGAAACAGAATAATCGCAGCCAGCAGCCTTAATGGCCTTTTGCCTGCCGCTGATTGACACATCCGCATCATTACCTGCATTGGCATCATCAAAGCCGGTTTTAGACACTTCAAAGCCACACCTCTTCAGCTCTGCAACTAATAAAACCGCAATCTGGACATTGGCAAAATGCTCCTTGATCGTATTTCCCTTTAAGACATCCGCTACTCCGTCCCCGTCAAAATCCACGTTTACCGGCAAGGGAGGCGTCCTCTTCCCCGAAGTATTGCTTCCATGACCTGCGTCTACATTGATTCGTATCATAGCTTTCCCTCACTTTCCATAGTATTAAGCCTGCAATAAATTAGGCTTATAATAAGCATAATATGCAGGCTGCCGCCTTATGCTTTCCATGGCTGCACGTATTTTCTTTTGCTCCTGCAATGTCCGTAAGGGCTTCAGGAAAGCTGGCGGTTAATGCCATATATTTATCTTATTTTTTCTTTCTTTATGAGCCATATCAAGAATAATATGGTATAATATTCATGATGGGCAGATTAGTCCATGAATATCATGACATTTGCCGGGCTTGTTCAAGCAGATGCCATGACATCCATGGATAAGTGCAACATGAACGGGCAGACGAAGTCTATGGGCACCTAATCTGCAGATACGGCATAATACAGATAAACTAAAAAATTAGGAACAGACAATTTCTATGGAAGGATTAAGAAAGAGGGAAAACATAATGGATCTATTAGAAGCAATGACAGAACGGCATTCCGTACGCAGCTACACCGAGCAGAAGCTTCCTGATGACCTGATCCTGGAGCTTCAGGCTGACATTGAAGCTTGCAACCAGCAAAGCGGTCTGAACATACAGCTCGTGGCAAATGAGCCAAATGCTTTTAGCGGAATCATGGCTCATTACGGAAAATTTATTAATGTTAGGAATTACATCGCCCTTGTGGGAAAAAAGGGTTCGGGACTGGACGAAAAAATAGGCTATTATGGGGAAAAGCTGGTTCTAAGAGCCACACAGCTGGGGCTGGACTCCTGCTGGGTTGCCCTTACCTACAGTAAAGGTAAATGCGCCTGTAAGGTTGCCAAGGATGAGTCCCTTCGCTGTGTAATCGCCCTGGGCTATGGAAAAAACCATGGCATGCCCCATAAGAGCAAGCCCATGGAAGCACTTTGCAAGGCAGCTAATAAGCCTGACTGGTTCCGCTCCGGAATGAAGGCCGCCATGCTGG
The DNA here is from genome assembly GCA_029974875.1 of Mobilitalea sp. Next base: position 18,312 of record JARKQP010000057.1, on the reverse strand, counting down.
CGCCCACGGCAACGAACCAGCAGAAATTCCTGTTCACGCTGGCAGGCGATACCGTAACAGCAGAGGCTACCGGAGGCTTTTATTCCAAGGTTGACCTGGGAATCGTGAAATACCACTTTGAGCTGGGCGCCGGGCTGGATAATTTTAAATGGAGGTAGTAATATGAAACGTTCAGAAATTAACAATGCGATCCGGGATATGGAAGAGCTGGTCCGCAAGCACCGCTTTGAGCTTCCGCCCTTCTGCCACTGGACTCCCGAGGACTGGAGCAGCAAAAATGAAGAATATGATGAAATCCGTGACAATATGCTGGGCTGGGATATTACTGATTATGGCCTTGGAGATTTTGAAAAGGTAGGCTTTGCGCTGATTACCCTCCGCAACGGTAACCAGAATGATCCAAAATATAAGAAGACCTATGCCGAAAAGCTGTTAATGCTTAAAGAGGGACAGCATTCCCCCATGCATTTCCATTGGAACAAGAGTGAGGATATTATCAACCGCGGCGGCGGAACCTTGATTATCCATCTCTATAATGATAAAGGGGATGGCTCCTTTGACACTGCCGATGTGTTGGTAAATGCCGACGGCCGCTCCTATTATGTCCCTGCCGGTACGGGAATTGAGCTAAAACCCGGGGAAAGCATTACCCTCTGGCCCCATCAATACCATGATTTTGACGTAAAGCCAGGCACCGGGGATGTGCTTATTGGTGAGGTTTCCATGTGTAATGATGATAACAGGGATAACCGGTTCTATGAGCCGATGGGACGCTTCCCCACGATTGAGGAGGACGAGGCTCCTTACCGTCTGCTTTGCAGCGAGTACCCAAAATACTGTCCCCAGTAATCCGGCCTGGAAGCGATAAAAAACATTAAAAAATTCATATTTATAAACTACATTGGAACAAGAAAACAAGATACATTAGAATAAGAAAAACAAGATACATTAGATAAGAAAAACAAATACATTAGAACAAGAAAAACAAATACATTAGAATCAAGAAAAACAAGCTACATCAGAATAAGAAAAACAAATACATTCGGACAAGAAGTTTTTTGACAGCAAAAGCCGCGATATGGTATATTAGAACATATAAATGAGCTATTTATCATATCAGTAAGATGAAATGGGGAATAAAGTATGAAGAAAAAAACAATCGTAGTCGCTTTAGGAAGAAACGCCTTCGGAGTCAACCTTCCGGAACAGAAGAAATCCATCATCCATGCGGCAAATGCAATTGCCGATTTAGTAGAGGATAAATATGAGGTCATTATCACACATAGTAACGGCCCTCAGGTTGGCATGCTCCACAGGGCAATGACAGAGTTCAGCCGTTTAGACAATACCTTCACCGTGGCTCCCATGTCGGTCTGCGGTGCTTTAAGCCAGGGCTATATCGGATATGATTTACAGAACGCGGTACGTACCGAGCTTTTAGATCGGGGTATTTTTAAACCCGTATCTACTATTATTACCCAGGTCCGTGTTGATCCCTTTGACCCGGCCTTCCAGAAGCCGACCAAGACTATCGGCCGCCATATGACTAAGGAAGACGCTGAGGAGGAAATCAAAAAAGGAAATTATGTGGTAGAGGAAGAAGAAGGCTACCGCCGTATCATCGCAACTCCAAAGCCAATTGATATCTACGAAATTGATGCCATCAAGGCTCTTGTCCAGGCAGACCAGCTTGTCATTGCCTGCGGCGGCGGCGGTATACCGGTCTTGGAGCAGGGCACAGTCCTCCGGGGTGCCAGTGCCGTAATTGAGAAGGATTTAGTAAGCGAAAAGCTGGCTGATATGCTGGATGCGGATATTTTACTATTCTTAACCGGTGTGGATAAGGTTTTCCTGAATTTTGGAACGGACAAAGCACAAGCCTTGGATGCATTAACTGCAGCCGATGCACAAAAATATATTGCAGAGGGACAGTTCCCTGTTACCTCTATGCTCCCGAAGATTGAGGCCAGCGTCAGCTTCGTAACAAAAAAGGAAGGCCGCAAGGCTATCATCAGCCATCTGGATAAGGCACGACAAAGCCTGAAGGGATTGAACGGTACCGTCATTACAGCCTAGGTTTCCCCTGGTCTTTACCTTTTACCCTTTGGCATTCATATGCTGCCAGAGCTGCCAGATCAGCTTCTCTGATTTATCTGGGATATTGTATATCCTTTAGCTGTAGAAAATGATCCAAACAGAATGCATATAAAAAGAATTCCGCCAGAGTACCCATGTACTATACGGAATTCTTTTTTGTTTTTTTCAATCTGCATTCTTAGAAATGTTTGATACTGTACTATAGGCTTTATGCCATGAGCCTTCCAATATGCTCACTCACTTCTTCATAGCTTCTTTCCTGCTCATTAAGTCCTGTAATTTCACCGGTTATTTTCTGGTCTTTAAATACCATGATTCGCCTGGATAATGTTATAAGCTCCGGCATATCGGATGAAATTACAATAATGGATTTTCCTTCATCCTTCGCCAAGCTCCAGATCAAATCGTGGATATACTTTTTGGCACCTACGTCTACACCGACACTGGGCTCATCAATAATTAAAATATCACAATTGGCCGCAAGCCATTTTCCGATACTTACTTTTTGCTGGTTACCGCCTGATAGATTTCCAACCTTCGTTTTTATTGTCGGTGTCTTTATTTTCATCTTTTCTATCATGGAGTTAACCGAATCCACTTCTTTTTTAACAGAAATTTTACGGAGCTTATTAATGATTTTTGACCAAATAGTAATGCTGATATTAGTGGAAACCGCCAAGTCTAACATCAGGCCTTCCTCTTTCCGGTTTTCCGTAACATATCCAATCCCATATCTTTCAATACAGTCTTGGAGGGATTTAATCCTTGCCCTTGTCCCATTTACATAAACCGTACCCTCGTCCATCTTATCTGCACCGATAACCAACCTGGCAAGTTCCGTCCTTCCCGAACCTACCAGACCATAGAAACCAAGGATTTCACCTCTATTTAAATGGAAGCTGATATGGTCAAATTGTCCATAAGCAGTAACATCCTTTACCTCTAAGACCTTTTCATCCCTTATGTCCAGGGTTCCTAAATACTCATCGGTTTCTTCACGCCCAATCATCATCTTTACAATATCCTGGCGTCCAATTCCCTGGCAGCTCTTACTGCCCACATATTTACCATCCCGGAGCACGGACACTTTATCACATAACTCTAACACTTCCTCGATTTTGTGGGAGACAAAGATTACTGCAACATTGCGTTCTTTTAGCTTTCTTACAATCTTAATTAAATTATTACTTTCAAAGGTAGTTAAAGAAGATGTGGGCTCATCTAGCAGGATGTATTTTGCATTGGAGGATAATGCCTTCGCAATTTGGATTAATTGCTTTTGTGCTGCTGTTAACCGTTCTATTTTATCGGCAGGATTAATTTCCAAGCCTACCATAGCTAAATATTGCTCCGCTGTTTCATTGATTGCACTCCAGTCAACTACAGGGCCTTTTTTAAATTTATCAAGTCTGTCTAATACGATATTTTCTGCTACAGTAGCATCCGGGATAACCTGGATTTCCTGGCTTACCATATTAATATCATGGGCTACCGCATCACGGAAATTCTTCATTTCTACTTGTTTTCCATCTAAATATATCTGTCCCATGTCCGGTTGGTAGATTCCGGTGATAATCTTCATTAATGTGGATTTTCCTGCACCATTTTCACCCATCAATGCATGTATTTCACCTGGTGCAAAGGAAATGGAAACGTCATCTAAGGCCTTTACACCGGGGAAAATCTTACTTATATTTTTTAACGCTAACATTGCTTAACCTCCATAATCAACCCGCCCTAGAAATTATTTTGTCAAATATTTTGTTGTTAACGAGTCTAATATATCCTTTGTAACAGCCTGTAAATCCTTTTCATAAGAGTCCATATTATCTTTTGTCACTAAAGTATTACCTGCATTAACAAAATATTCGCCTTCCCTTACCTTATAGCCTTCACTCAGATATTTCAATAGCATACAGGATATATATCCGTGGCCAACCGGATTCTGTGCAACTGTCGCATCTACGATGCCGTTCTCAATTCCCTTTAAAACACCGGGATCCGTATCGATTGCTACGGTGAAAATATGCTTATCGCTTCCCTGCTTTTCATAATAATCAGATAAGGTTTGGGTCATACCGACACTTGTAACAAAGCCTGTACATACAATTCCATCTATTTTACCTATATTGGCCGATAATGCGCTTTCTATTTTGTTTACCGCTTCTTCTTGTGTTTTGATTCCTGCAATTTCTTGAATTATTTTGACATCCGGGTACTTTGCGACCGCTTCCTCCACGCCTGTTTTTCTGAGTGCAGTATTCGGATCCTCTAAAACCTCAAGAACATTTAAAATATTACCTTTTTCGCCCATCATTTTTATTACAGCTTCCGTTGCATCAAAGGCTGCCTGCTTTACATCAGTTGCCACTGCAAAAGCTGCAGTCGTGGGCTTTGCAGTATCCGTACCGAAGTTAATTACGTCTACACCCATTTTTTCAGAAATTTCCTGATATAATCCATTTGCACCGGATGCATCACATGGATAGATAGATAATGCATTTACCCCCTGTGCAATCAAGGCTTCCACCTTTTCATTTTCACTGGCTTGCGTCCAATCAGGCCCGATTTGGATAATAACGTCTACATTCTGCTCGGATTTAAATTGTTCAACGCCCTTTTGCACCTCTTCAAAATAAGGATGCGGCGCCGGTGCATACCAGGCCATTTTTAAATTTGATTCTGTGCCTTCCGTGGCTGATCCGTCTGCAGCCCCTGATATTTTTTCACTCCCGTTACCCTTTGTCGGAGCAGAAGGCGTACTGCAGCCTACTAATCCAAATATCATTGCTGCACATAATAAAGCTGAAATGGTCTTTCTTTTCATAACTATTTCCTCCCTTAATATTTTATTGTTTTATAGTTTCCCTTTTTAAACTTTCTTTTAATTTCCTTGCATTAATAATATTTTTAATGCTATCCAACGAAACAGCTAATAGTAAAATCAGACCTAAATATGCTTGTTCAAAATAGATATTTGCATTTAACATAACCAGCCCATTTTTCACCATTACAATTAAGAACCCTGCAAAGAATACACCGATGGGATTAAACACACCGCCTTTTAGTACCGTCCCTCCAATTACTGCTACCGCAAATGAAATAACCATCCAATCAACTCCGGTGGAGGGCTGTGCCGAGCCAGTCCTTGAAATCCAAAGTAGTCCTGCCATTGCCGCAAACACACCCGAACCAATATTAGCTAAGATGATCATTTTATTTGTATTAACACCTGACATTTTAGCTGCTTCAATGTTACCGCCTGTAGCCAGGATCCTTCTTCCTGTTACTGTATACTTAAAGAAATAACCTAACAGGATTAGGGCAAATGCTGCTAACCATAATAAAAAGGGGATTCCCAAAAAGCCCTCCCTGCCTATAAAGGTAAACCCTTCCGGAATATCATTATATGGATACCCCTGGGATACTCCGTTAATCAGGCCGGTAAATATAAATGAGGTTGCTAAGGTTACAACAAAAGAATTCAGCTTTAAGGCCGTTATAATAAAGCCATTTAATAAACCTGCTAAAACGCCGACCAATAATCCTACGATAACGGCTACTAATGGAGGCATATGCAATATCTCCATACAGTAACCGGCTCCGACTACGGTCATTCCTCCAATTTGTCCCAGAGATAAATTCATGCCGCCGACAATAACAACCAGCGCCTGTCCGATTGCTATGAATATGTAGATTGCAGCTGTTCTTCCCATATTAAACATATTATAGGAGGTTAAGAAGCTCTCCGAAAAAACAGTAAATATAATTCCTAATGTCAGGACTGCAAGGATAACCGTTACCTCTCCTCTTCCAAATATTTTCTTCCAATTATTTTCTCTTAATATATTTCCGGCTTTCATATCCGTCTCCTTACTATTTGTCAAACTGTTTATTTTCTGGCATCCGCAACTGCACGATACATTGCAATAATATTTTCCGGCGGAACATCCGGCATAATATTATGCTCTGTGTTAAATACAAAGCCGCCATTATCTGAAAAAATATCAATCATGCGGCGTGAATATTCATATACCTCATCCGGTGTTGCCCTATTAAGGACCGTTCTCGTATTGCATCCTCCGCCCCAGAATGTAATGTCCTTTCCAAACTCCTTTTTAAGAATCACCGGATCCATTTGATAAGCAGTTGTCTGAACCGGATTTAGTATATCATATCCGGCATCGATTAAGTCACCAATAATCGGATAGATAGAACCGCAGGAGTGTAAAAATGTCTTCATCTTACTGTGCTTATGTACATAAGCATTTAATTGTGTATGATACGGCTTAAATAGCTTTTGGTATTTTTCACGGGACATGAACATTCCGGTATCCATACCAAGATCATCGCCAAATCTTAAGACATCAACCACATCTCCAACCGCATCACAAACCTTTTCCAGCGTCGCCAGATGTCTTTCCATAAGCTGCCCTATTAATAGCTCAACATTTTCTTCATCGGCATAGGTATCCATTAAGAAATTATCCATTCTTCTTAAGAAAGTCCCCCATTCAAACAGGTTACATCCGCAGGTTATCATTAATGCTTTATCTGTTGAGTTTCTAAGTTCAATGGTTCTTTCCCTCAGCACCTTATAAAAATCTTTTTCTCCTGCATGATCCCAGGGGCTATGTACCATTGCACTCCATAGCACTTTACCCATCTGATGGTCCAAATCAGAATAATCCTCTGGATAATCCTCCAGATATGGGAAATAGGTCTGGTCAAAGAAGGTTGCTCCAACCGGCATCTTTGCTATCTGTGTCCCTTCCTTATCAATTACAACATAAGCTCCATTACTAAGCTTTTCCGGCTTAAACCATATTGGATACTGTCCGGTCGAGCCATCTGCTAAGGTAACATCATACCAATCCTCATCCTTCCGATTGAATACTCTCCCAATATCTATAACATCTACTCCAAACCTATCTAATATTTCATCCTCCGGCTGTACCACCTGCTGGACCACGTCGTAAATACGTGTATGTCCGCCTTCCATATTTAAATGCTTCTTTAAATTATTGTACGCAATGGCGGAAATTCCTGAACTCGGTGTCGCTCCCAAGTCAAGTGGCACATAATCAGGCTGTTTATGATTAATTGCCGCCAAAATTCTCTCTCTAGAAGTCATAGCTTCCTCCTTGTTTCCATGTATTATTTGCTATTTAAGGACCGGTCACTTTGCAATTCTTATTATATCAACTAAAGCCTCCGATTCAATATAGATGTTAAAATATAATTCTAAACGTTTAGATTTCAATCCAGGTGATAGACCTCTTCCATACCAGCCCACCATTCCCCCTCTTTTGCAGAAGCAACCGGCTCTTGGCAGGGGTCGGTTTCCTTCCACCAGCTCTGTGTCCATTCATCCTCTGACATCCTCTTCATATCCTCTTCAAAATTATCCCCGACATATTCAAAGTAGCTGAACAGGAAGCCATCCCTATAGTAAATAGAGTAATTTTGTATCTTGCATTCTTTGATTTTTTCATTAATCTGGGGCCATGGATTCGCATGTAACGCTTTGTACTTTTCTAAGTATTCTGGTTTCACTTTAATTATTTGTCCATATCTTTTCATATAAACTATCCCTCCGGCAATTTTTTATATATTATATATTATTTGAGGCTAATTTCACGGTTATTTCTAAAATAATTTTCTAAACGTTTAGATAATTTGACTTAGGAAATTTTGTATGGTAATCTTATCCTAATATGATTTACTGAAACAGATGAGAAAGCGAGAATGAATATGGCTACTTTAAAAGATGTTGCAAAAGATGCCGGTGTTTCCATTGCAACTGTATCCTGCTGCCTTAGCGGAAGCAAAACAGTAAAGCCGGAAACCAAGATGAGGGTTATGGACTCCATAGAAAAATTAAAATATATTCCAAATGCTTCCGCCCGGAATCTTAAATCCTCTTCCTCCAATAGAATTGGTGTCGTATTAACGGATATAGACAATCTGTACCATGCAGAAATATTTAAGGGGATATCTTCTTTTTTACAGGACAAAAGTTATACGGTAAGCGTCGCTTTTTCCAATAACTCTCCTGATATTGAATGTGAAAGGATTGATGATTTTATCAGCCAGAATGTATCAGGCTTAATCATTATTACCTGTCAGCCGAATAATACTGATTTCTTTAAAAACAGAATTAAAAATTACAATATACCCACTGTCTTTATTGAGCGCTGCCCTGATGATATTTTTGTAAGCTTTATTTCCTTTGATAATTACCAGACTACATATTATATTACCTATGAGCTTTTAAGAAAAGGCTACCGAAAGATAGCGCTTAGTACAGGTTCAGAGCATTTTTCTTCTGAGCGTGAATGTATATCCGGTTATAAGGATGCTTTTACAAACCAGAATTTGGCATATGATGATAATATGGTCGGAAATACAAATATGTCAAAGGAAGGTGCATTTAAGTATACTATGACTTCCATTGACACTAAAAATATAGAAGCGGTCATAACTACATCCCAAAATATTGCAGAGGGCGTATTAGAGGCATTCCACATAAAGGGATTAAAGGTTCCGGAGAACGTACAATTAATTACCTTCAGTGAAGAGTGCTGGAACACCACAGCAAAAATCCCAGGTGTAGTCCACAGCTCCCGGACAGCCTTTACACTTGGTACTGCAGCGTCTAATTTGTTGCTGCGTAATATCAAATCCCCGCTTTTATTTGAAGAGGAAACCATCACTTTTTCCGATGATATTATTAATTATCCGTTAGATGTCCCCATGGTAGATGCCCTGAAGCCCCCAAAGGATAATGTTCAAGTGAATCCCTCCGGGCTGCGTGTTTTAATGGTGGATTTAGCCACCTCCCATTCAACCATGCTTTTATCAAGTAATTTTACAAGAAGAACCGGAATTCCTATTTCTTTTGATTTTGTTCCCCAGAACAAAGTACTGAAAACGATACAAGATATGATCTCTAGCAAGGATGCCTATGATATCTATATGTATGACGTACCATGGCTTGAATATATGGTCCAGAACTCTTTCGTCAGTGATATATCAGAGTTTGTGGACAGCAATGATTTTAACAAAGATCTTTTGTTTAAAGAAAATATGGATAATTGCAGATGCGAAGATAAATTCTATGGTGTTCCCATAATCGGTGGTTCACAGATTATGTTTTACCGTAAAGATTTATTTGAAAACAGGGATATTATTAAGACCTTTAAGAATAAATATAAAATATCCCTCCGTCCCCCAAAAACATGGACTGAATTTAATGGCACCGCTGAATTTTTCACCAGAAGCTATAACCTCAAATCTCCCACAGAGTATGGTACCTCCTTTGCCGGTATCATTGATGAGGAGCTGGCTCCTGAAATATTAATTAGATTGTGGTCTTATGGAGGGAAGATATGGGATAAGTATAATCGCGCCTGCTTAAATTCCCCTGAAAACGCGAAAGCATTCCACAGTATATTACGGACTTTAAAATATACTGGGCAAAGCCCTTTTGAGGTTTCAATCCAGCAGACAGTATCCGATTTCTGCCATGGAAAAACTGCTATGCTGATTACTTATACGGAATATGCTGCACAGATCAGCGAAAGTATCCACAAAAAGATTATTGGACGGGTTGGTTATGAACCTTTACCAGGAAAAACTCCTGTAAGTATCGGTTGGAATTTTGGGTTAAATCCATTTTCCACGAAAACAGAAATGGCATATTTATATTTTAATTGGCTATGCAAGCATGATACCAGCTATTATATGACGATATTAGATGGTCAATCACCGGTGATTGCCCCTTATCACAGCCATGAACTTTTAAAATTGTACCCTTGGATGGAGATAACCGAAAAAAGCTTTGAGTATGCCAGAAAGCGGAACGGCCCCTACCGCAGCAAGGCTTTGGTAATTCCGCAGAATAAGATTGAGACAATCCTTTGTAATGTATTACGCCTGATCCTCACCCAGGGATTATCGATCCAAGCAGCTTTAGATATTGGCCAGAAGCAGATGGTTACATTATTCAATTATTATGGATATCCGAAGCCATTACACTTCATATAGGTTAACAGCAAAACTAAAATGACATTGATATCAACAAATTTTACGAAAACTAATTTCAAAATAGCTTCTACACAAAGCCATATTGATTCCAAATAGCTTCCATGCAAAGCCATATTGATTCCAAATAGCTTCCATGCAAAGCCATATTGATTCCAAATAGCTTCTATGCAAAGCCATATTGATTCCACCCTTAGGGGAAAGTTAAATGTAGAAATTTAACTTTCCTCTTTTCTGGAAGAATTAGCTTATTACATAGGTACGGTTTGGGGGTTCCCACTTACAGCCTAAGCCCCTACCTTCCTTTCAGATCCGAAATAGCCCTGGGGAGAGGATTGATATTATATAGCTTACCCACCTGGAACAGGGTAAGCTGTACTAATCCACACCTCCTTAGGAGCTCTTCATCCGAAAACACGGCCTCCGGGTCAGCGTCTGCCACCAGCTCACCGGCATGGAATACCAGAACCCTGTCCGCCCAGCGCCAGGCAAAATCAACGTCATGGGTCGCAATGACCAGCCCCAGGCCCTTTTCGCTCAGCATCTCCAGGTTTCTTTCCAGCAGAAGCGTATTTTCCGGATCCAGGCTGGCTCCCGGCTCATCAAAAAGGAGCAGCTGGGGATTCATTGCAAGGACATCCGCAATACTGACACGTTTTTTCTCCCCTCCCGATAAATAGTGGGGTGCCCGCGTGCGCATGCTTTCCAGGCGCATTTTCTCAATCGCATCCTCCACCTGGCTTCGTACCACGGCTTCAGGTAATTTTAGATTCATGGGGCCAAAGCTGATTTCAGCCTCTACGGTTCCCGCAATAATCTGGCTGTCCGGATCCTGGAATACGATTCCGACGGTTTGGCGCAGGTAAACACTTTCCTTCCTGGTGGCGCCTATCTCCTTATCCCTTAAAAACATCCGGCCTTTTTGCGGCTTTACGACCCCGTTGCAGCATAAAAAGAAGGTACTTTTTCCGGCTCCATTATTACCAAGAACCGCCACCTTCTGGGCTTTGTATAAGGAAACAGATATATTTTTTAAGGCAACCCGGTCTTCCTCATAGCTAAAATTAATTCCTTCAAAACGCAGGATTTCTTCCAAGCTCTATCTTCCTCCCATCTGGTACATTGTTTACCAAATAACCGTGGCATCAGTAAAATCAGGCCAGAAATACATAGTTATTTAGCAACGGTTATTAATGCAATGTAATGGTCAATCCAGAAATAATGACAACTAACAAAGCAGCTACTATGGCATGCAGCCGTGAAAGCTCTTTCTTATTCTCCAAAAACCGTATCTCCCCTATATAGCAGCGGCTTTCCATGGCATCAAAATTATTCATGGACTTCTGATAGCTTCTTGCCAGCAGATTCGTGTATATCTTTCCCGTTGTCTTTACACTGGTGGAGAAATTGACGAACCCAAGCCGGCTCTTTGCTGCGTCCTTCATGGAACGGTACATTTCAAACAGTACAAAGGTATAACGGTATATTAAATACATCAGCTCAATAACAATGTCCGGTACATGCGCTTTTCTTAAGACGGAGATGATTTCCGGCATGGGGGTTGATAAGCTGAGTAAATATAAGCAGCTCAATGCTCCCAATGCCTTTGACAGGACCAGGGCCGTCCGCAGCTGTGCTGCCTGGCTGACGACAAGATAGCCCTGGGATACCGGCAGGTTGATGACCCCAAAAGGTGAACTCCCATAATCAACCAACAGTGCCAGGGCACTGATGAGAACAAAGGATACGGGCAGGGAAAGCAAGGAAAGATAGTCGTGCAATTCCAACCCTCCGACAGCTACAGTCAAAAAAAGCATCACTGCCATTAAAACCAAGCCGACCACCACAGATCTGGATGCAACACATAAAAACAGGAGTATCAGCACTGTCCAAAATTTCAGTGGCGAATTTATCTTATTTAACTGTGAACGCTGCGCTATGATATCTATTACCAAAAACCCTTCATGCTTATGACGGCCCACCACAGCCAAAAAGCCTCCCATAACCAGGCAAAGACAAACCAGGGCTGCGCCGGGAACTGCTCCATAAAACAGGCACCAGATCACGAGCATTGTTAATATTGCTGTTATTATCATATACCGCTCCCAAAGAGCCCCCGGTAACCTGCCCATCACAGAAACCGGGTGCTCTGTTCTTTCTTGTTTGCTTTTTACTCTCTCTTCTTTGCTTCTCTTCCTCACTTCACTTCTTTACTTCTCTTCCTTGCTTCACTTCTTTTGTTTTTCTTCTTTATTTCTCTTCCTTCAGGGAATATTTTTTGCGGGCTACCAGATATCCAAAGGCATATGCGATAATTCCAACTCCGATTCCTGTCTGCACGCAGAAAAGCAAGCTTTCGATTTCTCCCGGAATCTCCCCGCCAAGGGCTGATTCAAAAATTGGGGTAAACCAGGGCTCGTAATCATCTCCGGCTATCTCTGCAACCACCTGGCTGCCGGCATCGTCACTTCCTCCAAATTCAGCTCCCTTTAAAGCAAACAGAGGAACAACCACCATAAGCAATACAATGATTAATAAACCAATTACTATTTTCTTGTCCTTTGACATATTAGTTGCCCTCCTTTATAAAGCCTACCTCTTTTAATTCAGGTGCTGCAAAGCTTTCCATACCCATAACGATGATAACTGTCAGGATACCCTCGATAACAGCTAACGGTACCTGGGTCGGTGCAAATACAGCCAGGAACTTTAATGCACTTGCTGCAACACCGCCGGATTCACTTGGATAAGCCATGGCCAGCTGCATGCTGGTCACACAATATGTAAACAAATCCCCGAGGGCAACAGCGATAAATACATTCACTTTACGGTTCAGCTTGAATTTAATGCCTGCCTTATAAAGCAGGAAGGAAAAAATCGGCCCGGCTATTGCCATACTGAAGGTATTGGCACCCAGCGTTGTAAGACCGCCATGTGCGAGCAAAATTGCCTGGAACAGTAATACAATAATACCCAGCACGCTGGTAGCCATAGGTCCGAAAAGAATTGCCGACAGCCCGGTACCTGTCATATGGCTGCAGCTCCCTGTAACCGACGGTATCTTAAGGGACGATAATACAAAGATGTAGGCACCTGCCATTGCCAATAAAATTAATGCCCTCCGTTTCTTCTGCACCGTATGGCGTATACTGATAACCCCGGCTACCAGGAAAGGAATACTGACTGCTCCCCAGGCGATGCAATAGGCGGCCGACAAATAGCCTTCCATAATATGCATTGCATAGACAGTTTGCGACGTTGCGAGTAATGCGGCGATCATTACTGAAAACGTCATGATTCTTTTTTCCTTTTTAGTCCACTTAAACATTTCCCACTCCTCCTATTATGTTTTTTTATTAGGAGGATTTCCCTCCTAATACGTTTTTTTGTTAGGGGGATTCCCCCCTAATACATTTTTTTGTTAGGAGGATGTCCCTCCTATTGTTCTTTAACATTCTTTATTCCATATGCTCTTGGCATATTGAACCTAAAGTACCTCCCCCACCACTTCAAATAATTTTCCGGTTACCGGACGGGCCTGTAAAATGGCATAAAAAATAGCTGGGGCAATAAAATATTGCCACAGCCGTTTTTCTGTGCACACTGGCCGACCTAAATTCTTAGATTTAAGTCAAGCTCCATTCTTGTAGGTCTTCTGACTCACGCGTTCGAAGCTTATTGCTTCTGCATCCATACTCTGCCTTCTCAGGTTTCCCCACTGACTGATTTTCATCAACGAGCATGCACTCAGCGTATACAGCGGCGGTACCGTCTGGGATTCTCACCCAATTCCCTTGTTCATCCACACTCACTAAACGGAGCATGGCCACAAAAACATTCTGTATATTAATGCCTATTCCATAAAGAATAGGCACATTGCATCTGTTCATTATTCATTTAAATCATACTAAAAAATATATCTTATGTCAACAAATTATCAATAGAATTTATTATTCTATAGATTTTATTATTCATAAATTCAATAATCTTTTTTCCTACCTGACCAGCGTCATCACTATCAACTTCCAGCTTGACTAACTGATTTTATAAAATGCAGATATAAAATGAAGCACTCCATTTTATATCCGCATTCACAATTTCTACATGATTTTGAACAATACCATGATGAACGCAAAACCTAAGATACCAATGAGTAATTTATTACTGTTCCATCCTTTTTTTGCAACAAGATAGTAAGATGCAAGGGTAATAAGTAATGCGGGTAAATTGGGTGTGATTTTGTCAAAAATACTCTGTATTGTTATAGCCATATCCCCGGATGTAAATTGCACTATGATTGGCGCTTTTACAGTTGTAGAAGCAACTCCACCGATAACAATCAGGCCAATCATTGTTAAAGCTGTCGTGATCTTCATCTTAAGTTCGTTGTTCATTAAAATCTTAATGGTATCCAAACCCAACTGATATCCCTTGATGAATAACGAATATTTCAAAGCAACAACTAAGGCTACCCATACAATCATGAAAAAGATAGCCCCAAGTGGTGAACCATCTTTCGATAGTCCAATTCCTATACTGAGAAGAATTGGGTTAAGTGTTCCTACTAGGATGGAATCGCCAATACCTGCTAAAGGCCCCATAAGAGCATTCTTTGTACTCGGTATTATTTCTGGATCAAAATTTTCCTTGTCATTAGCGTAGGATTCTTCCAGCGCCAAAGCTACTCCCGGAATAATGGAGCCTAACTGTGGCTCCGTATTGAAAAATGCCATGTTGCGAGTTAATGCTTCTGATAAACCTTCCTTATCATCTTCATAGAGCTTTTCTAGTGAGCCCGAGAGACTATGGCAGAAGCCGGTTCCCATCATTCTCTCGTAATTATGCGAGCTTTGATGAAAGAATAGCCATCTCCATGAAGCCTTAGACACATCCTTTTTTGTAAGCTTTTTATTACTCATCATATTCATCTCCTTTCATAGATGCGGCTAAAGCTTGAGCCTTATTGCCGCTATATTTCGCCATAACATAAACCAGCGCTATAGCTACTGCAATGAATACGAGTGTCGTTGTTGTAATTGTTAATGAGCTTGTAAGTGTCCATCCTAATATAAAAAGGGCAATCATCCATTTTTCGCTTGTAATTTGATTTAATAATATTGCAAACCCAAGCGCAGGAAGCATTTTTCCTCCGACTGCAAGAAAGCTCAAAACAACTGCCGGCAATGAATTTAATATATTTTCTGCAAAAGAAGCCCCAAAATAACAAGTTAAGGTTACAATAAAGAAACGTTCTACAAAAGAAATGGATGTTCCTGTAATATTTGCCATGCGAATCCCTCTTGCGTTCCCATTTGCGGCAAACTTATCCGCTCTGTGAGCAAATGCAGACTGAGTTGTCATTGTAAAATTATGTAACCCCACTCCCAATGCACCAAGCGGAACTGCCAATGCCACCGCCGTTTCAGGTGTTCCTCCTGAAACCATTGCCAGAGGAATACCAATATATGCCGCCAGGTTAAGATCAGAAGGAACTGCCCCTCCTGGTGTAATCTGTCCGATAAAAATTGCCTGTACTGCTACACCACATAATACTCCAGTTTTTACATCTCCCAGGATCAGACCAATGATAGCCCCTGCTACCAAAGGTCTTCCGATACCGTACCATCCACCCGTTGTTCCAAATAACCATGGTACCTGATTACGCCCCAAGTAAGCAAATAATCCAATAAGTACTGCTTGCCATAATTCCATATACCTTCTCCTTTCAATTCATAAAATTTATTTACATTCTCGGCTTCTATTTCAGCAAAGAAATAAAATCAACAGGACTGTCCCTTGGTACCATCTGTGCAATGAAATGGGTACCTGTTTTTTCGACATCGAATATAATCTTCTTTTCCTCTTCGGTAATGTAAACTGTTTTTCTGACCGCTTCCGTATTAGGCCTTGAGGGAAGATTTCCTATATTAACTTCTTTGAAATGGTAGTTAAGTGCCTTTAGCCTCGCTAAAGTATCTACATTAATTAGAATAATCATGAGCATTTCACCAACATAAGCTTCTGGATCATTTAGTCTTTCCACCGCTTTTTCACAAGAAAAAATGGATAATTTGACTTCTTCCGGGCATGCCATTTTTAACGCTAATTTTTGCATATCATTTTTTATGATGCTATCATCAATAACCATAATTCTGTTAATACCTAAATGGCGGGTCCATGATGTAGCCACCTGCCCATGGATTCCCCTTGCATCAATTCTTACATTTTTGATTTCCATTTTATTTCCTCCTATTCCTCATCAATAAATTTCATAGCATTCATCTTGGCCTTGACATTGACAACTCCATCTTTTCCAACAGAAATCAAATTTTCAACTGACAGTTCTTCAGACAATAACGCTGTTAACAACATTGGAAAATTCATGCCTCCAATTATTGTTACATGATTCTCCTCCAAATAAACTGAAGCTGCTGCATTACATGGCGTTCCTCCCATAAGATCGGCAAAAACAATCACTTCATCATATTTTTCCATATCACCTTTTAATGCTACAAGCTTTTCCTTAAATTGTTCAAGTCCTTCCTCTGGTTGAAGACACGCCTCAAAAACATTAGAAACATCACCTACAATCATCTTTAGAGAATTTTTAAGTTCCTTCGCATAATCCCCATGACTTACCAAAATATATCCCCTCAAATTCTTTCCTCCTTCTAATGATAACTGCTGTATTGATTATCACCTAACGATTCGTAATCTTCCTCATTTTTAGATCCTGGTAAAAAACACTCTTTTTTATTAACTTTCCATTCCGGTTTAATACGTATAGGTCCATGTAATAGTGGATCTTTTGTTTTTTCCATCAGCAGCCTCATGCTTTTCCTAAGTTCTTCCGCAACTTCCTGATAACGTTCGTTCTGAATAATATTTTTCTGTTCCACCGGGTCATAATACAAATCATAAAGTGCCTCATAATCCTTTGTCACTTCCATTAACTGATAATCCTTCAGAAAATTCTTTATTGGAGAACTATCAATATTTGAATAATTCAATTTGTTATACTCTTCATCAAAAAACCGGATATATTTATAACGCTTTGTCCTAACACACCTTGCCGGCTCATATGAAGTGTGAAAGTTTATCTCAGCAAATATCAAATCATCTCCTTCATAATCTTCACCTTTGAAAATGCCGGCAAAACTCTTACCTACAAGATAATCGGGCTTTTCTAGTCCTAAAAGATCGCATATTGTCGGGAAAATATCAATATGTGATATTAGTCCATCGTAACTGTTACTTTTAAGTTTTGCATCCGGATATCTCATTGCCATAAGGACACCAATACCAGTATCATTTAATGTACATTTACTAAAAGGATAAGCAATTCCATGATCCGTAGTTATAATAATAATTGTTTGGTCATAAAGGTTTATATCCTTCATCTTCCTAACAATTTTACCAATATTCCCGTCTGCTATCCGAAGACTGGTTTTATATCTGGCAAAGTCTTCCCTCGTTATTTTATTGTTAAATATATTAATGGGCGGTTGGCTAAAATCTACCTTGATCGTTTCATGTATTTCCTTTGGAAATTCTCTATGGGTACAGTGCATACCATAAGAAAGGAAAAATGGCTTTTCACCGTTATAACTCTCCAACCAATTGCATACCCCATCTGCATTCTCTTGATCCCAATAAATTAGATCTGATTCCTCATACTTCTTACAATCGCAAGAAATATCCTCCAGATATCCTAAAGGTTCTTTTGCCAGGTCATGATCCAGATAATATGCGTATTCATGCTGAACCCCACAAAGAACGGTTTGAAATCCTCTATCTTTAAGAAAATTTGCAAGATGTTTCTCCTTGTCCAATTCAAATCCTCTCTGAGCCAGCCCCAGCATACCATTCTGATGTGGATAACATCCTGTCAACAATCCTGCACGGCTCGGCGAGCAAGTAGGTGCTACACAGAATGCATTCTGGAAAAGCAGATTTTCCTGACAAAAGCTCTCATAATTCGGTGTAGGAACTTTATATCCATAGGGACTTATTACTCTCCCTGTATCATGCGTATGAAGGTACAAAACATTCATTTAAAATTCCTCCCTTTATAAATAGTGTTGTCCATTCACAAATACCTTTATCTCAAATATGAACCAATAAATTTCTTTCACTAATCAAAATACATGTAGTATGTACACACTCTTA
>JARKQP010000041.1 GCA_029974875.1 Mobilitalea sp. | reverse complement strand
CGCGTCCGTTGTACCTATATTTCCAAGCTCACCTTCAACAGAAACATTCCTGGCATCCTTTGAAGCAGCGTAATTTGTGCAATTGCCCGCTGCATGCGCTGCCTCTGCTACCTTCTTACAAAGTGCAACATTTTCCTCATACGGCAGGGAAGAACCATCAATCATAACAGAAGTAAAACCTGCGCGGATTGCCACCATTACATCCTCCAGGGATGCACCATGATCCAGATGAATCACTACCGGAATTGCTGCTTCATAAGCTCTTTTAATCATTCCTGCAACAGCAGCTGTCCCAATATGCCTTAACTCATCCGGATGAATCTCAATAATCACGGGAGCATTCTTCTGTTCGCTGATATCCATAATTCCATTAAACATCGCATAAGAACTAATGTTAAATGCAGGAACCGCAAAATCGTTTTGGTCTGCTACTGCAAGCAGCTCTTTCATATTAACTAGCATTTTATACATTTCCTTTCTGTTATTTGATATTTATATTAAAGCTTCCAATGGAACTTTCCACATGGAATCCACATATTTCCTAACCCTTTACTCCTCCGGATGACATTCCGGCAATAAAATACTTTTGGAACAGGATGAATAAAATAAGTACCGGAATGGAGCCGATTACACTCATAGCCATCATCTGACCCCAATCATAGGCATGCTGTCCCATCAGCAGGTTAATCCCTACCGGAACCGTCCTCATTTCTGTGGTCTGTGTCAGCACCAAAGCAAAAAGATATTCATTCCAGGCCTGCATGAAGGTATACATCCCAACGGACACTAAACCCGGTATTGAAATTGGAACCAGTATCTTCCAAAGCGCGGTCCATCTGGAGCCTCCGTCGATCATCACCGCCTCGTCCAGTTCCATGGACAAGGTATTAAAGTATCCCGTCATCATAAGGATACAATAGGGAAGTGTAATGACCAGATAGGTCAGCAGCAACGCAAAATATGTATTAAACAGTTTAAAGAACACAATCAGGCTCATATATGGAATCAGAAGCACAATGGGAGGAATAGCCTGTACGCTGACTATTATAGTGTTGATAAGATTTTTCAGCGGAAAATCAAACCGGCTGAAAGCATAAGCTGCCATAATGCCCAAAATCAGCGTCAGAATAACAACAGATGACGAAACAAAATAGCTGTTTAAAAAATATCTGATTTTAACAGGATCCGTCAGCACTTTAAAATAGGAATCAAGGGACATGGTCATCTCAAAAAAACGAGGTGGCCAGG
>JARKQP010000036.1 GCA_029974875.1 Mobilitalea sp. | reverse complement strand
ATGGTAAAGAACACGAGGAACGCAAATATTTTCCCAAAGGGAAGGTCCTTTCTGGAAAGCGGATAGGACAGCATGGAGGTTATGGTTAAACCAACCCCTGTTCCGAGTATCGTGACAAGAACCGTGATTCCATAAGCGCGGACGATTACGATTCCCTGCTGCCAAATATATTGGTATGCTTTCAAGCTTAGTTTTTTAGGAAAGAAGGAATATCCATACAGCACCAAGGCATTTTCATCCGTAAAGGATGATGCAATCAGCAACAGAAACGGCACAAGGCAGAGAATACTTGTTAAAGCTAAAATTAAATTTGGAATGATTGCTCTTTTTTTCACCGTAAACCCTCCTTTAAAAAAGTGCATTTTCTTTTGATACTTTTCTTACCACCAGGTTAGAGCCCAATACTACGATAAAACCGACTACGGACTGATATACTCCGGCTGCGGAAGACATGCCGATATCAGACAGCTGGATTAAGGCACGGTATACGTAGGTATCGATGACATTGGTCGTTGAATAGATTGCCCCGGAATCCATGGGAACCTGATAGAACAAGCCAAAATCACTGTAGAACATCCTTCCCAGGCTGAGCAGTACCATGGTGATAACCGTCGGCTTGATCAACGGTATTGTAATATATCTTATTTTTTGCCACATCCTGGCTCCATCCAGGGAAGCCGCTTCATAGTAATCCGCTGAAATTCCGATGATGGAAGCATAATAGATGATACATAGATAACCCACATTTTTCCACGCGTTAACAAAAATTATAATAAACGGCCAGTATTTTGCCTCGCTGTACCAGGAGATTCCTGTCCCCCTTCCAAGCAGGCCTGTAATAATCGTACTGTTAATAAAGCCCTTTGTGTTCAAAAATGCCAGAACCAGATAGGATACTACCACCATGGAGATTAAATATGGCAGTAAAATAAGGCTTTGATATAGCTTAATCCTGCGGATGCTTATAATCTCATTCAATAAAATTGACAGCATTATGGCAATCACCGTATTTACAACAATAAATGCCAGGTTATATAAAATGGTATTCCGTGTAATGATAAAAGCATCCTGTGAACGGAAAAGGAACTCGAAATTCTTAAACCCGATCCATTCGCTTCCCAATAAGCCCAATCGAAAGTCAATATTTTTAAATGCCAGGTATAAACCGGACATCGGTACATAATTATTAATTAATAAATAGATCAATCCAGGAATCATCATCAAATACAGCATATAATAGCGTTTTAATTTCTGCAGCGTTCTTTTTTGCTTTTTCTTCCCTCGTAAAGCCTTTCCTTCGTCAGCCATATTTATGTCCACGCCTATCGCTACATGCATTGCCTATCATTATGTGCATTGCCCTTATACCGCACAGATTGCCCTGCAAGCGCTGGCATGGATCCTGTCCCCCCTTCGTTCATTAACTTTATTCCTTTCAACCTTCCCGGCATGCTGCCACAGGCGGCACAAACATAAGCGGGAAGAAAGTGAACAGGCTAAAAAAGTGTATAAAATTAGCGGGGCGAAGAAAAGCTTGCCTCTGCCCCGCTATCTGTCAGACTACTGGATATTATTTGTTTGGGCAAATGCATCCAATTGTGCCTGTTTTTCTTCTATAACCGTATCTATACCAGCCTTTTTCAGCATCTCGATAAATTCCGGCAATACCGTATCCGGATCTACGGTTCCCTGCCCTAAGGAACGCTTATATTTATCAATTACAGAGGTAACGGCTGCATATTCCGTCTTAACGCTTGTAGAATCGAATTGGAAGCCCATCGCCTTTGATACGACGGCTGATCTGTTAAAGCTGTCCAGATCCTGCCATAAGGTAGGGGAATCTCCCTCCCAGATGTAGGAGATCATCTGGTTGCCGAATTCAAAATCAACGCCCATATCATATCCTGTCGTAGAAGCATCCACGCCATCCGCATAGTTGATGATACCTTTCTCCGCATCCACCACCTGATAGTGGGTTCCTTCAATTCCGTGGTCCAAAAGATTTACAAAGGCAGGATCTGAATACATTAAATTAAGTACCTGCATCGCTTTGTCAGGATACACGCTTCCTGCCGCAATTGACCACATAAAGCCGGTTACCTTCTGGGTATCGGACAGGGTATCGCTCAATATGATTTCCGTTATGTCCTCACCGCAAAGGGCTGATTCCTGCTTTTCAATCCCGGGCTTTGAGTTGCCGAAATATCCAAACAAGGTTCCTGCCTTTACCAGATCCTCGGCGGTTGACTGGTTTGTGGTTGCATCCTGTAATATGTAGCCCTTCTGATACCAGTCATAGGCACGCTCCGCCAGAGCCTTGCAAAGGTCGGACTCATAATAATCACTCACTTCAAGCTTCTGGTTATCCAGCAAAACGCCAATCATATCGCTTAACTGATCCCCATTTGTGTCAAAGCTTAAGCCCAGGCTGTCAAAGAGGGTACC
>JARKQP010000032.1 GCA_029974875.1 Mobilitalea sp. | reverse complement strand
AGAAGCAATCGAAGATGGAGTGGAGGTAATGGGATATACTACCAGGGGATGCATTGATGTAGTAAGTGCCGGAACCGCAGAATTGAAAAAAAGATACGGCTTCATCTACGTGGATCGCAATGATGATGGCAGCGGAACCCTTGCGAGATACAAGAAAAAATCCTTCGAATGGTATAAGGAAGTCATTGCAAGCAATGGAGCCAGCTTAAAGGAGAGGGTAAATGATTAGTCTGTGGGGAGCTTGGAGTGGATTTAACAATGACAAAGACGTTCCTGCAGATGAGAATTGATGTACTTAGCGTATCTCCCAGCTTAATACTTGAGATACGTAAACATATAAGGGAAATTGATACAAGGATTTCAAAAGGAAAAGGAGAGAGAGTATGGCAAGTAAGTACGACGCATTAGCCAGGATTATTATTCAAAATGTGGGTGGCAAGTCCAATGTAATCAGCGTGGCTCATTGTATCACCAGGCTTCGCTTTAAGCTGAAGAATGAAAGTAAGGCAAACACGGATATTTTAAAGAACACGGATGGTATTGTGACCGTAATTCAAAGTGGGGGACAATATCAGGTGGTAATCGGAAACCATGTGCCGGATGTATTCACGGCAGTCAATGATATCGGAGGCTTTGGAGCGCGCTCTGAGGAAGCTCAGGAGGCTCCTAAAACCAAGATGAGTCCCGGAGCGGCCCTGATCGATATTATCTCAGGTGTATTCCAGCCGGCTCTGGGGGTATTGGTTGCAACCGGTATGATTAAGGGCTTGCTGGCCTTATTCTCCTACCTGGGCTGGATGTCGGCCACAGGTGGAACCTATATGCTGCTGAATGCGGTAGCCGACGGCTTTTTCCATTTCCTGCCCATCTTTCTGGGTTATACTGCGGCAAAGAAATTCAATGTCAATTTGTTTACTGGTATGGCACTGGGTGCGGCTTTGCTCTATGCTAACGATGTATCGAAGATTGCAAGCTTAGAGCCTGTTTCCACCATCTTTGCTGGAACGGATTTTGCGACCAATGTATATACGACCTTCCTAAAGATACCTGTTTTAATGCCGGCAGCGGGTTATGCATCCTCTGTTATCCCCATTATACTGGCAGTATGGATGGCGAGTAAGGTAGAGACCTTCTGGAAAAAGGTAATTCCGGATGTGGTGAAAAATTTCCTGGTTCCTATGCTTACTCTGATGATTTGCACTCCTCTGACCTTTATCATTGTCGGACCGGTTGCATCCTTATTAACTTCACTGATTGGTGTTATTACCTCAGCAGCCTACGGCTTGAGTCCTATCATCGCAGGTCTGATTGTAGGTGCGTTCTGGCAGATACTGGTTATCTTTGGATTACATTGGGGTCTCATTCCGATTATGCTGATGAACTTTACTAACTATGGCTATGACTTTATCTTATCACCGTATTTTGCGGCATCCTTCGCTCAGACCGCGGTGGTGGTAGCTATTATTATCCGTACCAGGGATGCCAAGCTAAGATCCTTAGCGGTACCGGCAGCGATATCCGGCATATTTGGAGTTACCGAGCCGGCAAATTACGGTATCAGCTTACCTAAGAAATTACCCTTCATTATCTCTTGTATTGCCGCATCCATTGGAGGAGGTATTATTGGCGGAGCGGGAGTTCGGACTTATGGTATGGGAGGACTGGGAGTCTTTGGGCTTCCGACCTTTATCAATACGGCGGATAATGTTCTTTCCAGTATGTGTTGGG
>JARKQP010000031.1 GCA_029974875.1 Mobilitalea sp. | reverse complement strand
CTGTGAAAAAATAAAGGAGAATTAATTATGGCAAAAGTAAAAAAAGCACCAAATCCAGACCGTTTACCGGTGGGAAAATTCCTTGCATGGCGTATGCGTGACTGGTCATTAGCGGCAAACTTTATTGTAATGAGTTATCTGACAATTTATTGTACGGATACCCTGAAGATGCCGCCTGCTTTAGTGGGTACTTTATTATTGGCAAGCAAGGTTCTGGATGGAGTCGGGGAAATGTTTGCCGGTTATATTGTAGATAATACACGTACGAAGTTTGGTAAGGGACGCCCTTATGAGTTCTGTATCCTGGGTCTGTGGATCTGTACCTATTTCCTGTTCTCAACACCGGACATGGGTATTGTGGGTAAATCCATCTGGGTTGTAATTTTCTATGCCTTAGTGCAGTCCGTCTTCCAGACCATGCTTGCGGCGGCCCAGACACCATATATGAAACGGGCGTGGGCGAATAAACGGGTACTGGTAAAATTGCAGTCCTATGGCGGAATTATTGGTACCTTGCTCTCGGCAATTGTATCCATCTCTTTCCCGATCCTGATGCGTACCATGGCAACAAGCCATGCGGGCTGGAGCAGGCTGGTTATGATCTATGCCATCCCCCTTGGGCTGATCGGTCTGCTGCGCTTTGTATTTGTAAAGGAAACCTATAAGGTAGTAGGAGAAAGGGAAGAGCTTATAGAGCTGTCTGAGATCATCAGTGTATTTAGGACAAACAAATACGTATGGATCCTGGCGGGCTTAACCCTGCTGACAAACCTTCTTACGGGCTTAAATGCAGCAACCTATTATTTTACATATATAGTAGGGGACATCGGTAAATTCGGATCAATCCAGGCATTAACCATGGTACTGCTCCTGGTAATGATATTCTTTCCGATCCTGATTAAGAAATTTTCCATTTCACAGCTTATTTTTGTAAGCGCAGTTCTGGGAATTGTCGGTAATATGGTTAACTTTATTGCCGGTGATAGTATGCTGCTGTTAACGATTGCATTTTTAATAGCCGGTATGGGCTCCATCGCTCCGGCTTACCTGGCAGGTATTATGCTGCTGGATTGTGTGACCTACAGCGTATGGAAGGGTCACCCCCGTGTTGACGGCGCAATCGGGGCGCTGGGCGGACTGGCAACCAATGTCGGCTCAGGTATCGGTTCTGCCATGATGGGTGTATTGCTTGGTGCAGCCGGATATGTGGGCGGAGCAGCAGTACAGACTCCGGAGGCCATTAGCATGATCCGCGGGCTCTATAGTATTGTACCGGCTTGTGTCTATGCATTAATCGCGCTGCTAATGTTCTTCTTTGACCTGGAGAAGAAGATTCCCCAGATGGAAAAGGAGATTGCAGAGCGCTCTGCACACAAGAACGAAGGCGGAGCTGTAGAAGCTGGAGTATAGTTAAGAAGGGACAAAAAGGCG
>JARKQP010000029.1 GCA_029974875.1 Mobilitalea sp. | reverse complement strand
TCTGTACTTCTTCTTTATCAAGAATATTCATGTCTTCTACTGCATGGCTTGTTATAAAGCCATCCAGACAGACCATTACCGGCAGCCTTACATCCTTATTCTCACCTATTCTTACAGCCTGAATAAAATTATCATAGGCTTCCTGGGCAGACTCGCTGTAGAGTTGTATCCAGCCGGAATTCATAGCTCCCATTGAGTCGCTGTGGTCACAGTTAATGTTTATAGGACCCGACACTGTCCTGTTTACAACTGCCAGTACTACAGGAAGCCTCATGGAGGGTGCGATATAAAGCATCTCCCACATAAGAGCAAGACCATTTGATGAAGTCGCTGTCATAACTCTCCCGCCCGCCGCTGAGGCACCAATACAGGCACTCATTGCACTGTGTTCCGATTCTACAGGAACAAATTCAGTATGGACTTCTCCGTTATTCACGAACTGGGAAAAATACTGGGGAATCTCTGTTGAGGGTGTTATTGGGAATGCTGCAACTACATCAGGGTCAATCTGCATCATTGCTATAGCTATAGCCTCATTACCGCTTAAACTAACTCTTTTAGCCATATCTTAAACCTCCCCCTATTCTTCAGGAACAAATTCAAGAGCGCTGAATTTGCACTGGGCCACACATACTCCGCAACCCTTGCAGTGGTCATAGTCAAAGCTCTTTACTTTTCCATCTTCTACAATTATAGACGTATCGGGACATACTACCCAGCAGAGCAGGCAGTGCTTGCATTTCTCAGGATACCATACAGGTTTCATGGACCTCCAGTCTCCTGTCAGAAACTCCTCCGCATTACCCGCATGGGGGATAATACCACCGGGTGTTATATCCTTCCACGGGCATTCAGTCGAATAATACCTTTTATCGCTCATATCCCCTTTACCTCCCGAAAAGATCTTTTTAATGCAGCCATATTTCCGCTTATTACCTGGGGCTTGGTTGCAAACTTGTGTTTAAAGGAGCCCTCCATACTATCAATCAGCTCCTGCTCACTCATAACTCCTGAAATCTTTACGATTGCTCCAAGCATAGGGGTATTGGGAAAGTTACGTCCAAGTTCCTCTTCCGATATTTTTCTTGCATCTACACTATACAGCCTGCCTTCATATCCCTTTAGCAAACCTCTTAACTCCTCGGGGTGCTTGGAAGTATTTATTACTACTGCCCCTCCCTCTTTTATACCTGCAGTAACATCGACCGTCTTAAGGAGTGTTTCATCAACAACCACTACATAATCAGGTTCATATATATTGCTGTGTATTGTTATAGGTTCACTTGATATCCTGTTATATGCAGCTATCGGTGCCCCCATCCTCTCAGGGCCGTATTCCGGAAATCCTTGAATATGCTTGCCTATGCTAAATGCTGCCTCAGCAAGCAAAAGCGATGCAGTTTTAGCGCCTTGTCCACCCCTTCCGTGCCAGCGGATTTCAACCATTTTTCCCATAGACTTGTCCTCCTTTCATTTCTTCTTGAGAATATACTTAACATGAAGCATAATTGTACCAAAAGGTATCCTAGATAAGATGTAATTGTGCCAAAAAGTGGATCATTGCTATAAAGCAATTATTATTTATATAACAGCGGTAAGAATGAGTAATATGAATGATATAGTAGCAGATAAAAAATGTCACTTAGATTATAATAGCTGTATTTTCCAGTGTCAAGAAAAAACAGCTATATAGATAAATATGGACTTCCAATTGTCAAACGAGATAAAGCTTTAAGAACAATAAAAGCACAAACCCGGGTACCCCAAGTATCCCAGCCGTTAATATGGAACCCGGATTTACAACGATGGTAAAACCTATGTAACTGCCGATGAAGTTAAAAGCTATAAGGGCTGCTGCTCCTATAGCAGAATT
>JARKQP010000024.1 GCA_029974875.1 Mobilitalea sp. | reverse complement strand
ATCCATATAATACAGGGCTGCCAGGTATTTCGTTCCAGAGACTTTGCTTAGGATCTGCTCCATTTTCTCACTTAAGAATACCCGGTTAGGCAGGTTTGTAAGGTAATCATAATACGCCAGGCGGAAAATCCTGTCCTCGTATTTCCTATGCTCATTGACATCACTAATGGAGCCGGCTATACGTATGATATTATCCCCCTCATCCCTTACTGGCTTACCTTTCACACTTACCCAGATATATTCCTCCTGGTGAAAAATTTGGAACTCAGCAGCAAAATTCTCTTCCCGGTGCCTTTCACATAATGAAAACTTTTCCTCAATTAAGGCTTCGTCCTCCTTCCTGACCAGCCCCCTCCACTTTTTTGAAAATTCTTTGACGCCGGTCTCCTGGAAGCCGAAGCGGTTTGCCCATTTTTCAGAAAGATACATCATATCCGTAGCCATATCCCAATCAAATAATCCGTCATTTGCACACTCCGCAATGAGGCGGTACCTCTCTTCGCTGGCCTCCAGCTCCTTTTTAGCCTCATCAATTTCTTCACATTGGGCCTGGATTTCCTCCATCTGTGCCTGAATTTCTTCGTACTGTGCCTGGATTTCTTCATATTGGACCTGGAGGATTTCATGGGCTTCCTCCAATTCATGGTTTACATTTTTTAACTTGGTATAATTAATGGAAAGCCTTTTCTTTAGGAAATCAATATACATCTTCATTGCCGCAATAACCAAAAGAATGCTTACTCCCACTACGGAGATTATGGCAATGATTTTTAATCTCTGGCTTTCCAGGTAATACTGCGAATGGCTGTAAAAATACTTCATATAGATTTCATCAAAAATGCCGTTACTCTTAAGCTCTTTAATTCTCTCGTTCATATATCCCACCAGCTCCGGCCTGCTTTTGCTTACAGAATAGGCATGGGGCAAGGGATACAGATCCTTGATCTGTACAATGATGGAGCCTTTATGGTTGGAGGCAACGAGGGCACTGTCCATCAGCCAATGGTCTTCAAAAATCACATCGATGATGCCATTGTCCAATGCCGTTAAAGCCTGGTTCATATCCTCATAGACAGTATAATTGCTTATTTTAAGGTCATTTCTTAGAATTTCTTCCGTATAGTAGCCCTTTCCAATACCAATTGACAACTCCTGCAAATCCTCCAGATCAATTTTCCGGAAATTGGGGCGTGTATAGACAGATACACTGGAGTAAAATATGGTGTCTGTAAACAACAGGTTCTTCTTTCTTTC
>JARKQP010000020.1 GCA_029974875.1 Mobilitalea sp. | reverse complement strand
TTGTCCGACCAAAACGGCGAGCTTACAGCCTGAATAGTCACCCCCAGCCAATTGCTTGACGAAAGTCATTACATAGTCTTCGACATAGATGTCCTTACCGGTGTTCCCTTTTCCAATCTGGCGAATATTCTTAGGCATTTTAAGGGCCGGCTGCACTTTGTTCACCTTCCCCGACTCTCCACTTTCGTTGCTGTATATGGTTTCTATCACGCTACTCACTCCTCTTCCCTTCTGCTTAATATCCTCTGAATTAGGCTCCTGCCCCCTCTGAAGCAGCTTCCCATAGCTTTATTACGACCAATCAGACCATGAATAAAAGCGTGTTCATGATCTCCTGCTCCGGCCGGAATTTGCATGCGGACCCGCAAATTCCTCATTACGCTTTCATCCTATCATAATTGGGACAGGCTTTTTGTCACAATTAGTTTGGGTTCTTCCAGAAGTTTTCCACAGATTTCTGCTTTATTATCCCATTATCGCCGGTCTTCTGCCCCATCCGCTTCCCGGTGGACGGATTTTTCCTGAAAATGACGGGAAATCTGCTGATTTCTTTACATTTTTAAGCCTTTTGCATGTCTATTTTTTTCTTGAATTGGTAATACTTTTGCTAAGGCGTGTCCAAGACACACACCAGGATCATTTCAATGGAGGTTATTAATGAGCATTTTCTTTAAAAATACCAGCAGGGTATCCTACTTTAATTCCTGTGAAAAGAGCTCTGCGTATGAATTAGGCTGTACGTTAACGGACTTAATAAAGGAGCAGGTGCTATTAGGCCGGACGATCATCTTCCTATGCATCGGTTCTGACCGGGCGACTGGCGACTGCCTGGGTCCCATCATCGGATATAAACTATCGAAACATAAAAAATATAACAATTACCATGTATATGGTACCCTTGAGGAGCCGGTGCATGCCAAAAACCTGAAGGATACCATCGACAGGATTTACCGGATTCATGAGGACGCCTTTATTGTTGCCATCGATGCATCCCTGGGCAAATCAAGCCATGTTGGCTATATCACACTGGGAGAAGGTCCATTAAAGCCGGGTGCCGGAGTGGACAAGGAGCTGCCCGAGGTCGGGGATATTTTTATCACAGGTATTGTTAATTTTTCCGGCTTTCTGGATCATATGCTCCTGCAGACTACCCGCTTAAATGTCGTGATGGCTATGGCCGACCAGATCTGCCTTGGCATCAATTACAGCATCAGCCGTCTGAGGGCATTGACCCTCCAATGATTTACGGATATTATCAGAGCTTTTGCAAAGGGCATGGATCCACTGAATTTAGTATATCCTTCAGGCGCACGAAAAACCGGCGTATTATCCACATTTTCCTGGATGATACGCCGGTTCACTGTTGATAAGGCAATCCTTATCCTTCTATAATATATATTAATATTTGTAGTTTGATTTTACTCTTGCCTTCTCCGGTTCCTTCTCCTTGAAAAGGATCACATCTCCCTTTCTCTTCTTCCACCTTACCCAAAGAGGCCCTGCGATACAGATCGTGGAATAACAGCCGCTAATAGAACCGACGGCCATTGGAAGCGCGAAGCTTTGGATGGATTCTATGCTATGTCCAACTGCAAGGATGTATACCAAGGAGACACTGATCATTACGGCAATGTTCGTATTGATGGAACGCATCATGGACTGTGAAATTGATAAATCTGAAATCTGGTCCACTGTATAGCCCTGGTATATCTTAGCATTCTCCCTGATACGGTCATAGATAACAATGGTATCATTGATGGAATAACCTATGATACTGAGTGCCACCGCCACGAAGTTGTCACCGATTGGCAGCTTAAAGATAACACAGGTAAAAAATACGACCAATACGTCATGGACCAGGGCAATGACCGCCATAACGCCTGCGGACAAACCGCCCATCAGGTTAAAGCGGATCCATACATAGCCGAGTACCAATACTGTTGAAAGAACTAATGCGATAATACCATTGCGGAGGAACTTGTCCCCGAAATATTTTTCAACCATCTGGGATTCAGAAAGCTGAAGATCGGAATCCGGGAAAGCACCCTTTAATGCATTGTCAAAGTTTTTCTGGTCAGCTGCATCCACACCGTACTCTCCGGCAATGTTTAATACTAATCTCTTCTCGCCCGTTGCAAGATCCGAGGTTAACTGGGCCGTTACAGGCCTGTTCAGCTGTTCTGAAGCGATGGAAGCTGCCTTGTCCTCATCCACCTCACCAACATAGGTATACTTTAGGAGGGCACCGCCCTTGAACTGGATGTCCAGGGTTACCCCATTAATAAATACTGAAATAATACCAATTACCATGATTGCGATTGATATTCCAAAAAAGATAAAACGCTTTTTATAAAATCCGATTATTCCGTTTCCACTCATAGTGTTACCCTCCTTGATAAGCAGGCGTACAGCTTCGGCTTGCATAAGAATTTATAGGAGCTTAATGAGAAGATCATTAAACGGGAGGCTGCCACGCCGGCTACAAAGTTAAATACAATTCCTGTGAACAAGGAATATGCAAAGGAGAGCGTTGCTCCTGAACCAAAGATCATTAATACAAAGGATACAATTAATACGGTAACATTTCCGTCAAATACTGAAGCAAAGGAGTTTGAGAACCCGGAGGCAATGGCAGATGCCACGCTCTTACCGGACTTAATTTCCTCGCTAATACGTTCTGCGGAAATAACATTTGCATCCACACCCATACCCATGGACAGAATGATACCGGCCATACCGCTTAAGGTAAGTGTCATCTGCGGAATAGAAATCGCAAGTATCTGGCCTGCTACCTGGATGGTAAGGGCAATACATGCAACAAATCCCGGTACGCGATAGTAAAAGATCAGCAATGCGCAAATAATAATAAACGCAATTCCGCCTGCCTGAAGCATGATGCCCAGGGAGCCGGTACCTAAGGTAGGGCTGATGGTCGAATAATTCTTGGTTACCATGGAGAAAGGAAGGGCACCGGAATTAATCTTGTCCGCTAAGCTCTTTGCCTCCTCATAGTTGCTCATACCCGTAATCTGGGCTTCACCACTGTCAATATGGGACTGTACGGTAGCTGTCTGGATATTTTGGTCATCCATGAAGATGCTGATTGTCTTGCCGATCATATCCTTCGTCACGTCGCTAAAGATTTTACTTCCCTGCTCATCAAAGACCAGAGCAACCACATACTGGTTCTCATTGTTCCTTGCCGGCTTCGCATTTTTAACATGGGAGCCCTCCATCAGTACCTTACCCTCTGAATTCTGGAAGGTCAGCTGGGCAGTCTCTCCCAATTCTGCAATTGCATCCTCCGGATTAAAGTCTGTTTCACCTGATTTCCACGGGAAACGTACAATTACAAAGCCTCCCTGTGTATCGATGGTAACATCACGGTCCATGATGTTAAGGTTATCCAGTCTTAACTCGATTACTTCACGGGCTGCCTCCAATTCCTCCTTGGTAGGCTTACGGTCCAGGCCTACAGGCTGGAAGGTTGCTTCAACACCGCCGCGGATATCCGTACCAAAGCGGATCTCCGGTGCGCCCGGAATTACGTTGTCGGGGGAGAATTTAATACCAAACGCCGCTGTATAGGCCATCAAAAGAGCTATGGCCAACACAATAAAAAACGTAATCTTATTCTTCATTTTATTTTTTCCTTTCCAAATGTATTTAGTATCAGTAATTTAAAGAATTACGCGGTATCCAGGTGGCGCATGCCCACCGAGAAAGCTTGATAGTATGGACCTATGCTGCCGTTTCTTTCTATTAACGTTTCCAAAATAGTATGTGAATACACCAAAACTAACTAATGATAATAAAAATGGATTGATTTTATGGATAAGGTTAGGAAAGCTCTGAATGCTTCGGTTGATAATCAGATGGGTTTCCGTACCGCTCAGCATCTCATTTCCTGAAAATTTACCGATGAAATAATCCCGTTCCGTCCGGGATAATGGCAACCGGGCAGAATTCAGGTTCCCAGACGCCAAAATATGGGATGTCCTGCCTTCATTTAGGATGGCAGCTGATGGCAGCGTTATCAGGTTAGCCGTAAATATCACGCCGATTAATACCACTATGAAATAACGCTTCGTATGTACCAGCATCCGCTTCATATGCCCATCTCCCTTTCCCGCTAAGCCTTGCTTGCAAGGCTTTTGTCTTGCTTGCGAAAATTTTCGTACTATATTAAAGTACCATAAAGTGATTCCTTTGTACACAACTATCGTATTTTTTTCTAAATTCCGAAAATGTCAATACCAAAGGCGGCCTGTTTTAAATTAATACACCTGCCATGATTAAACCCTTCCCTTATATGAGGTGCGAACAATCATTAAAGGTGTGTAAGTAGTAGTGTTCCTGCCTATATTGTACCACGCTGATTGATGCATACATTAAGGGCTCCCCAAAGCAATACCTCTTCTCCTGGGGCATGTTCAGCATTCCACATATCAATATTTGAATCGTACCCTGGTGCGTTACGATTGCAATTCTCCT
The DNA here is from genome assembly GCA_029974875.1 of Mobilitalea sp. Next base: position 14,192 of record JARKQP010000020.1, on the reverse strand, counting down.
ATAGTCGGAGGCAAGGATCTTATCCAGCTCCTCCTTGCAGCGCTCCCATACTGCAGCTCCATTTTCACCCCCTGGATAGGGTATGTCCTCCTTAAAAAGCGACCACTCCGCGAATAATTCGGGGTATTCCCCCCAAGACTTCTTATAAATCTCACCCATATAAATCTCACGAAAACCCGCCAGAAATTCAATCTCCGTGTTTACCGCATTATTTACAATCTCAGTTGTCTGGGCAGCACTCGTCAAATCACTGCTGTATATTTTATCAAATTTAAGCTTCTCCAGGCGGCCTCCCAACCGCTCTGCCTGTTCCTTGCCCTTGGGCGTTAACGCAGGATTCGTCATTCCTTTGTCTTCGTCATATTGGTCAAGTGTGCATTCATAACTCTCCCCGTGTCTGATCAAATAAATCTCCATCACAGTCCTCCACTGTTCCTCTTTTGTAATTTATAGGATATTGTAACACCCTTTTAAACAATTGACAATTATTTCTACCATATTATGGAGAAAAATAGTGGATTACTGAATGCTGGCGGCAAAATAAATGCTTCGGAAAGCTCTATGCCGTAACCGCTTTTGTAATTTGTGGCAACCGGATTTAGTCTTTATATTTGCGCTTTAAATATCCATGTCCGAATATAGCCGCCGAAAGAACCAGCAGTACAGAATACAATAGAATGTCCCAAATATCTATGACCGGCTCATGGAGCTGCTTCGATATAATATAATTTATTCCAACCGATAATGGCAGCCCGGCGGCCAGCGCCGCTGCAGCAGTTATATAGTTTGGCCATTTTGTTTTAATTATCATCAGATAGACTGCCCACAGATATAATATAGAAACAATAGAAACGGGTATCCCTATTGGCATGATGAGCCCTTCCCTACCGATAATCCTCTCCAATACAAACAAAAAGGGGACCGTTAGAAGGCTCAATGAAATAAGTGACCTGCGAATACCAATCTTGCTCCATTCAACCAACGGCATGACAATGATCCAAAAATAAACAAGTGAGCTGACCGGAAACCATGCCCAGGTTAATTTTCCTGTGATAGCAAAATCACAAATCAAGCAGGTGAGAATCCCAAGAAAGGAAAGTACAGATATTGCGGCCCCAATTATAATACGGATGTTTTTTGATTTGTTTTTCGTGACAGTATCAGCATATTGGAGCGTGGCCTCGATCACGGCTTCAACCTCCCCGGCATCTGACAGCTCTGCCTTTTCACCCTTTAACAGTTCGCCGGTGGTTACTCCGAAGATGCCGGAAAGCGTGGCTAATAATGATATATCAGGACAGCTTAGTCCCCTTTCCCATTTTGAAACCGCCTTATCCGTTATTCCCAGCTGTGCCGCTAATTCCTTTTGTGTCATCCCTTTCGCCCTCCGCTGTTCGGCAATAAACCGGGCTATCTTTTCATGATCCATTTTAACTACTCCTTCCTATTTGGCTTACGTAGTTATCATACTTGAAGTTATTTCTTTATTACAACCGACTTAAGGTTGAATATAGGAAAGTAAACCAATGGTAGAATTGCCTGCCTGCTGGGTTAAGTATAGCATATGTATGGGCTGCAATCAATGCGGTCCATGCAGAAGTGCCCTAACCGGCCCTTTATCTTTTCCTGGGATTTACCGATACTATATCCAGAGAAGATAGAAGCAGGTAAAGCTCCCAGCTTCTCAGCTATGAATAAACAAAAATAATATGGAGGTATCGACCTAATGAAACGAAAGCTAATATTAATGATATTCCCCTTCCTCCTTCTTGCCTCATTGAGCGCCTGTCAAAGAGAAGCAGAGGCCAATAAACCGGTAATAGAAATGACAAATCCTCCCCGGTCCACGGATGCGCCAATGACTACTGACCAGCCTGCTACCGGGCAAGCCACTGGAGAGCCCACAGCAACAATTACACCTGCTGCGCCATCTGAACCTGAAGATACCGGGGTGTCCGCATCTGTTACCAACCCTGTTCTTATGCCGGTTCCTCCTTTTTCCTATTATATATCTGATGCTGCCAAAGCTGATGCCGCCAGCCAGGCAGAGACTTCTGCGTTTAAGTTAACCATGACCTTCAATGAGCCGAACAAAATTACAGACACAGACAAATGGTTTACTAACAATCAGCTATCCTTAAATCCAACCGGCGAAACTTCCCCGGATGAAATAGCTTCATTTACTACCGCCTACGGGGACGGCACTTATTTTTATCAAATTGAGGGAATAGATTACAGCGGCGGTATTTTTTTAAACATTTATGCCACTGGTTCAGATAAGCTTTTATATTCCTTAGATTTTTCGAATTATTTATACTCTCCGGAATACAAGGAAGAGGACTATAATTTTATACAGCAGAAAATCCAATGTGCTGCTGTTCAGGATAATATTTTGTATGTTTCCCACAGCCACAGCACCTACGCGGAAAGCTCCAACAACATGAATGCCTATATCACCGCCATTGACCTATCCGATATGGGCATATTATGGAGGTCGGATGCCTTAGTGTGTAATTCTATGAGCTTTGTAATTGTTAATGACGTGATTATCTGTGGATACGGGTTTACCGCGGAGCCTGATTTCCTATATCAGATTGACTGTAATACAGGAAAAGTGCTTGAGAAAACCCCATTAAAGTCCGCTCCTGAGTACATCATAAAAAAAGATTCCACATTATTTGTCCGTACCTATAATACAGATTATCAATTCGTGATTCAGTAAAGCTAAGTCATCAATTTTTCCATGAACATTGGATCTCTTACAGTTTGTAGGTACATACACAAGGAGACTCGTTAGACGAGCTATGGGCTTTAGCGATAAACTCTAAAAACATCTTTGCACATCAAGAAAGTAGGCGGATCATCCTGAACCGCCCCCAAAAAGTTAGACCTAAAAATCTAACTGATGGGAGGTCGGTTCAAACATGACCCGCCTACTTTCTTCTATAATTATAGTTAAGTTAATTCCGTATCAGATAGTCAAAGGCACTTAATGCCGCATTGGCTCCCGAGCCCATAGATATAATAATCTGCTTATAGGGGCTGTTAGTGCAGTCTCCCGCCGCAAATACTCCCGGAATACTGGTTGCATTATGGCCGTCAACGACAATCTCACCTATCCGGTTACGTTCCACGGCACCTTCCAGCCACTGCGTATTAGCGATCAGTCCAATCTGGACAAATACCCCTTCCAGTTCAATATGGTTCTCAACCTGAGTATCCCGTTCCACATAGGTGATACCATTTACCTTATCGGTACCGGTAATCTCCTTTGTCTGGACATTCTTTATTACGGTAGTATTGGGCAAGCTGTTTAACCGCTGCTGCAGGACCGCATCCGCCTTTAGCTCCGGCATGAATTCCAGAACCGTAACATGGGCTGCAACCCCGGCAAGGTCAATAGCCGCCTCCACACCGGAATTGCCTCCTCCGATGACAGCTACATGCTTTCCTTTAAATAAAGGGCCGTCACAGTGCGGACAATATGCCACTCCTTTATTCTTAAACTCTATCTCTCCGGGCGCGCCCACATTCCTCCAGCGTGCACCCGTTGACAGAATCACTGTTTTACTCTTTAGCACCGCTCCGTTGTCCAATTCAACCTCAATTAGATCCTTCTTCTCAAGCCTTACTGCACGGCGCAGCTTCATGATATCAACATCATAATCTTTTACGTGTTCCTCCAGGCTGTCAGCCAGCTTGGGACCCTCCGTATATTTGACGCTGATGAAATTCTCGATTCCCAGTGTATCCCTGACCTGACCGCCGAAGCGCTCGGCAACAATTCCCGTCCGGATTCCCTTGCGCGCAGCATAAATAGCCGCACTGGCTCCTGAGGGACCGCCGCCGACCACAAGAACGTCAAAGGGCTCCTTATCAGAAAATTCGGAAGCATCCGCAGAAACATCCAACCTTTCCAGGATCTGTTCCAGCTCCATCCGTCCACTTTCAAAGAATTCCCCGTTCAAATAAACCGACGGAACCGCCATAATGTCCTTACTCTCAACCTCTTCCCGGTATGCGCCTCCCTCAACCATCGTGTGGGTAATATTAGGATTTAGCACACTCATAATATTTATGGCCTGCACCACCTCGGGACAATTGTGGCAAGTCAGGCTGACATAGGTTTCAAAGCTGTAATTGCCTTTGATATTCCTGATCTTTTGCGCCAATTGGCTGTCAATCTTGGGAGCACGGCCGCTCACCTGAAGCAAGGCCAGCACAAAGGATGTAAATTCATGTCCCAAAGGGATTCCGGCGAACACAATACCACTATCCTCCCCAGGGCGGTTCAGGCTAAAGCTTGGTGTCCTTGTCAGGGATGCCTCTTCTACCTTTATCTTCGATGACATTGAAATCAGTTCCTTCATCAGATCCGCCATGTCCCTTGACACATCGTCATTTCCCAGGCTGACCCGGATCAGGACCTCATTCTCCATCAGCTTAAGGTACTCCTCCAGTTGTCCTTTGATTTCAGTATCCAGTATCATACATTAACCTCCGTCATGGCAATACGCGCCATTCTAAATTCTGCTTAAGGTTCTCTAGAGCTTCTGCTCAGATATTTCCCGGATCCTCCTCAGTCTTTCTCGGATCCTTCGCAGATCTTTTTCAAACCTTCTTAAACCTTTTTATAGATTCTTTCTTAGATCTTTCCTACAAGATCCAAGCTAGGCTTTAAGGTAGCAGCTCCCTCTTTCCATTTTGCAGGGCAAACCTCGCCCGGATGATTCCTGACATATTGGGCGGCCTTGATTTTGCTGAGCAGAATGCTGGCATCACGTCCGATATTTCCTGCATTGATTTCCACTGACTGGATAATGCCGTCCGGATCAATAATGAAGGTTCCGCGGTCTGCAAGTCCGTCAGCCTCAATTAGAACATCAAAATTGCGGGAAATTGTATGGGAAGGGTCACCAATCATAATATAGGTTAATTTCTTGATGGCTTCCGAAGTATCATGCCATGCCTTGTGGGTGAAATGTGTATCTGTCGATACGGAATATACCTCAGCTCCGAGCTTCTTCAATTCTTCATAGTTGTTCTGGAGATCCTCAAGCTCTGTCGGGCAAACAAAGGTAAAATCTGCGGGATAAAAGCAAACAACGCTCCACTTACCTTTAAAATTATCCTCTGTTACAGTAATAAACTGACCGTTCTGATACGCCTGCGCTTTAAATGGTTTAACTTCTGTTCCTACTAATGACATTAGAAATTACCTCCTATTTTTTAATTTATAATAATGATAACTATTACTATTTATAAGATAGGATACTTTACATCTTTTGTCAAGAGGATTTTTTATTTTTTTCCTAAAATGATAAATCTAATCATTTAGACCATCTTATCCCGTTGAAGCCTCCTATGGTACTGTACTTCTCCGTCCTGTATATAAACCACGCTGTCTCCAACCGGCTCCATCAGCTCCTGGTCATGGGTGATAACAAGAACACTGCACCCATGTTCCGCAATTTGCGGGGCATAAATTTTGTTCTTTCATAGTACATCCATAGCAGCGCAGAAGCCCTCATAGGTGGCCTGCTTCACCGTTCTGGCTCTCTTGGCATCACCGGTGACTACAAACCAGGGAACGATACCCCGCAGTGAGTCAACAATGTCGTCATTAGGACGGTTACCCGTAGCATAGATCACGCTGTCTGCCTTTACAAAGCCGGCTTTTCCGTCCTTGTCAATGAAATTTACGCCATCCTCTGTGATTTCCGTGATACAGACATTGCAATCCCAGGTCATGCCTGCCTTCTTCATGCGGGGAATCAAGGCACGCCGCTGAGAATCATTGGAATCCTTACAGATATCGTCACGCATCTCCATAATGTGCACATGGGCATTGCAGGACTCAGCAAAGAAGAAACCGGATTCACAGCCAATGGCTCCGCCTCCGATAAGCACAACCTCCTTGCCAAGTCTGGAGATATCTTTGTAGATCTCCACGGCATGGGTGGCTTTCCCGATGCCTGGAATCGGGGGAATGGAAGGACTGGAGCCTACGGCGCAGATCACTGCATCGGGTTTTAAGCTCTCAATCAGGGCAGGAGTAACCTCCGTATTGATCATGATATTGACCCCAGCCTCCTTGCACCGGGCGATAAGAGACCTATAATAACGCCTCAGAGACTCCTTGTGCCCATCGATATCCGTAAACCAGAGAAGACCTCCAAGCCGTCCTTCCTTTTCGCAGAGCGTTACGTTATGTCCCCTCTCCGCTGCTGTAATGGCAGCATACATACCAGAGACACCTCCACCTACCACCAATACACTGCGCTTTCTCTTGGGCAGGGGTGCCTGCCGCCAGCGCAGCTCCCTGGAAGCCATGGGGTTCACGGTACAGTGCCACAGCCCGGGAATGGGCCGCTCGTCAGGATTGGCAGCCAGAGGATTGAAGCAGGAACAGCGCAGGCACGGGGCGATCTGGTCTGCTCTCCCGGTGAGGGCTTTGTTCACAAACTCCGGGTCAGCAAACTGCTGACGTCCCAGTGCTACAAAATCACACTTCCCTGATGCAAGGGCGTCCTCAATCTGCTGAGGATGGTTGAAGCCGCCCACTGCCACCACGGGAATGTGTACGGCTGCTTTTATGCCTGCTGCCAAATCCAGGTTGCAGCCGTGGGCATCAAACATGGAGGAGAAGGCTTTGGTTTCCACGTGGGAATGATAAATGCCGCTGGTGACATGGATGATGTCTACGTAATCCTGAATAATCCTGCAAAACTCCACACAGTCCTCCAGGTTCATACCGCCCTCTATCCGCTCAGAGCCGGATACACGATATTCAATAAGGAAGTCCTCACCACAGACCTCACGGATCTTCTTACAGACCATGATGGGAAAACGTGCCCGATTTTCCATACTGCCTCCGTACCCGTCGGTTCTGCGGTTTGTACGGGGAGAGATGAATTGGGACAAGAGCCAGCCGTGACCACCATGGAGCATCACCATGTCAAAGCCCAGGGCTTTACAGTTCCAGGCAGCCTCAGCGTAGTTATGGGCGACTCTTTCCATCATTTCCAAAGTCATCCCATCTACCTGTACCCCATCCTCACGGACAAAAGCGGAAGGCCCGATGGGGTTCTTGTGTCCCTTGATCTGATCTGGATGGTTCACTGCACCAACATGGTTAAGCTGGATGGACGCTACCGCTCCGTGGGAACGGATGCCCTCGGTGAGGGTCATGATACTCTCCATGTGGAAGGTGGTCATATGCTTTTCATATACATTAAGACCGTGCTCATGGCGGGCAGAATATTCATCATCAACAAAGGACTCCGTCAATGTGACCTGGGCAAACCCGCCTCTGGCTTTGGTTTCAAAAGCATCGATTCCTTCAGGCGTAGGATAGCCGTGGTCAACAATACGGTTAGTGGTGATAGGAGAAGCAAATACGCGGTTTTTAAAGGAGACTCCTTTAATGGTCATGGGAGAAAACATATGCGGATATGTACAGCTTGTCATAGTCATTTCCTTTCCTTGTCCGGCACACCATATTGGCTGCAAACAAATTGCGCCAGGTGCCGAAATATTAGTAATTCCGTATAATGCGAGTATAGTATGATGTGATATTCATTGTAAAGTACGGACAAATTTACAGTAAACAGAAAGTTTATAGGATTATGCACCCGCCGAACAGTTGCTTTCCAAACGGACTGTAACGGTAAATCAGCACCGCCTGTATAAAAAAGAGGAACACGTCAAAACTAACGTATTCCTCGACTTTATGAATAAATAAATCTATCGTTTATACGGATTCTTCATAACAGAGCTGTCCATATCACGGTACCCGTGCCACATTTCTCCAAGAGGATCAATTTCCAGGCCCAGCTCCTTCATCCGTTTCCAGCCCCAGTCATATAAAATATGAAGAATCGGTATCAGGCTTAAGCCAACATCTGAAAGGCTGTATTCTACCCGGACAGGAACCTCCGGATAGATGCTGCGCTGGATAATCCCATCACTTTCAAGCTGTTTCAGCATCACGGTGAGCATTTTATCTGAGATCGGAAGCTGCTTTGTAAATCTGTTATAACGGGTAGCGCCATCAATATAAATGCCATTAATGATAAAAATCTTCCATTTGTTATTTAGCACTTTCATGACATAATTATACGGATCATTCTCAAAACTATAAATGCTTGGTACGATGTTGCCTGTTTCATCCATAGCCCAATTGCCTCCCATCACAATATTATCATAGCCCGGTCTACATAAGAATTCATCCAGCTATTCATCTTCCTTTTGCTTATAGGCCTGTATATAAACAAAATTTTCATTGTTCCTCTCCATCCTATAATCCGTCTTTATAACCGCGTCGATAAACTCTTTTCCGCCCGGTTCCATGGCAACTACCTTCACTCCAAGAGCCGCTTCCACATCATTTACCGTGGCATTGTCTAAAAACATCTGCTCTCCCGTCCTCAACATATTGGAAGGTATCTGCAAGATATCACCCAGGTTTTCTCCATTCTCTTTTCGCTCCTGCAGCTGTTTGATCAGATCCTGTCCCGTAATAAGCCCTGATACAGTGATTGTTTCTCCAAAAAAATCGTTCCTTATGCAGTAAACATTTATTTTTATCCCCGGGAATATCTCCATAATCCGGGAGGCAAAGCGTTTTATGGTCGGGTAGGCAAGCTTCGCCGTGGCCAGGGTAAGGGTCTTTGACATATTCTTATCCAGCTTCTTGCCTTTTATGTCCTTTTTCACCTGCTCCAGAGCCTCGTTAAATTCATCAATGAACATTCTCATCATGCCGACGCCATTCTCTAGCTGGATATAGCCGTCGTATCTTTCCTCTTCCGGGAAATCCCTTTCGGCAGTGATATACCATTCGTCACTGGCATGGATAAAATGGAGGCCGTATTTTTCATAGAATTCCTTCTGCCTGCCTTCGATCAGGTCAATGACCGCCTCTGCCTCCTGCTTATTGAATAATTCCAGCGGATACAGCCCGTCCCGGTATTTCGTAATTCCGGCGGGAACGATGGATACACTCCGCATGAAGGGGAGAAATTTTGAAAGGTCATCAATTGACCTCTCCAGCTCACTGCCGTCATTTACATTCTTGCATAATACGATCTGCCCGTTCATCCCAATATGATTTTCATATAATTCCTCCAGGAACTTAAGCTTGTCCCCGGCAAACCTGTTATGGAGCATCTTACTACGCAGCTCCGGGTTCGTGGTCTGTATTGATATGTTGATCGGGGCAAGGTGCATCCGTATGATCCTGTCAACATCCTTTTGCTTCATATTTGTCAAGGTAATATAGTTTCCCTGCAGATAAGACAACCGTGAATCATCATCTTTAAAATAAAGGGTTTCCCTCATACCCGGAGGCATCTGGTCAATAAAGCAGAAAATGCATTTATTTCTACAGGACCGGTAGCAGCTCATCAGGCTGTTGTCAAACTCTATCCCTAAATCGTCTTCATATTCCTTGTCAATCTCCAGCAGCCATTCCTCTCCATTTTGCTTCCTTATCAATACCTCTATAAATTCATCCTTGATCAGATACCTGTAGTCAAATACATCCTCTATTTCTTCCTGGTTAATCGTCAGCAGAATATCGCCTGCTTCAATTTCCATTTCCTCTGCAATAGAGCCCTGATATACTTCCTTGATCAGATGTCCCTGATTCTTATCTTTTTTCAAATATAATCGTCCTTTCAAAGCATAATTCGCGTAAAACTATTATAACACAGATATTTTAGTTTTGTTCTATAAATTATTTTACCCCTTTATGCTGTTTTTGCACATAAAGAGAGAGACTTACCCAAACTAAGTGGTATCGGGCGAGTCTCATTCTTTTTAAATGATATTCTAGAACTTTAGGCAGAACACAGCATAGAGTGGGATGCTTTTTATTCCGTTCTCGAAACCAAAATTCTTTGCAGATACACGGATCACGTATGGGGGCTTATAAATGTCCCTGTAGCTTCTCAGGCTCTTGGAACGTACATTGTCTGCCGACTTCGCTTCAAGCGGAATAACGTTTCCCTGCCTGTCATGAAATACAAAATCCACCTCGGCCTTGCCAGAGGAGCTCCAATAATAAGGGGTAATTCCATTTGTAACAAGAGCCTGCATGATATAGTTTTCCGCCAGTGCTCCCTTGAAGCCATCAAAGCTATGGGGTGTACTGATAACCACATTTGCAGCGATATCAAACTTAGAGCAAAGCAAGCCCGAATCCATCATATACACCTTGAAAGCCTCGTTTTCTGCATAAGCCGGCAACGGATATTTGCCCTCGTTAACACGGATGCATTTGTGTATCATGCCAGCAGCACTTAGCCAATCCAAGGCGACTTCATACTCGTTTGCCCTCGCCCCGGATTTAATCACCTTGTACTGGAATTTGTGGTTCTCTTTCGCAAGCTGTGCAGGGACAGACGCCCACGCCGCCATAATGCGGTTCGTTTCCTGAGGCGTTGCATACTTTGCCATATCAGCGATATAGGAGCTGTTCAGCGATTTTTGGATAACGTTGACGAAGTCAAAATCTTGTTTGTCTTCATACTCCTGCACTGCCCGGGGCATCCCACCAACTGCCAGATATGTTTTATATAAGTCCATCGCTCTTTCGTGCAATGACAGGGGGTTAAGCCCTTCATACGCTTCCCGGATCAGGTCGCAAAGAGCTTCCTGTCCGATTGCCCATAAGAATTCCTCAAAATCCATTGGATACAGGCTGAGCATATCAACCTTCCCTACCGGGAAAGAAAACTTCCCACGGTTCATCGCTACGCCAAGCAGGCTGCCGGCACTGGCAACATGGTACTGGGGGGCACGTTCAGCAAAATACTTCAGCGAGGTAAGAGCCCTCTCACAGGCCTGTATCTCGTCAAAGATAATCAGCGTATCCTCCGGCAATATGCTCACGCCAGAATATGCCGCAAGCTCCCGGACAATCCGTTCCGGGTTCATATCGCGTTCAAAAATGGCAGGTATCCCACCACCATCCTCCATCGAGAAATAAGCAACGTTCTTATAGTGTTGCTTTCCAAAGGAGAGAAGTGCGTAGGTTTTGCCGACTTGACGTGTACCTTGCAGCAATAATGGCATTTTTTTGGGGTTGTTTTTCCATGATAATAATTTTTTTACAATTTTACGTTCCATAAAGTGTTATCACCTCACATTTATTATACCCAATAAGTAAAGCAAATTCAACACTTAATATTCCGAAACTTTGTATTTAAGCTCCCGGCAAAGAATACCTGACCTGTAATACGGGTAGTAATGATTTGGATCGCAATAAGGATCACCTCCTGCTTTTCCTCCGCAAAAACTGATAGAACTCATTGACCAGGATCAGTCGTGTCTTATTGTACATTTATTAGATGTTATTTTTTACGCTGTCCTACCGGAATCTTTTAATTTACACCATTCTATGGATATGTTATATTAATCATGGAGCAAAACATACAAAATAATACTTGTATTGCTACTAAAACATTTATATTATCAAGATACAAGCGAGGTATAACTCTATGGCTAATATCCGGGATGTTGCTGAACTTGCCGGGGTTTCTATAACAACTGTTTCCAGAGTTTTAAATAACAAAGGGTACATTTCTAAGGAAACTTATGATTGTGTATACAATGCAATTGAAAAACTTGACTATGTCCCGAACCAGATAGCCCGGAACCTGTTTAAGCAACGCTCTTTCTACATCAGCTTAATTGTTCCCGACAGTTCCCATCCGCTTTGGGCTGAAATAACTAAATATATCGAATTAAATCTCTATAGCCAAGGCTATAAATTATTTTTGTGTAATACCAATGATACAGCTGACCGTGAGCGTGAATATATTAAAATGATGCGCCAGAATATGGTAGATGGTATTATTCTTGGTACGCATATGTTAAATCCTGAAGAATATCAGAACCTGCAGCTTCCTATCGTAGCCCTGGACCTACATATCGCGGATCAAATACCGACCATTTTTGCAAATCATGAAAAGGGCGGGCTCCTCGCCGCCGAGGAATTAATCCGCAGCAATTGCCGTTGCGTGCTAAATGTAATAGCGATTTTAGCAGAAAAATCCCCTTCCCTCCAACGCCACCGTATTGTAGCCCAAAAATTGCGGGAACACAAAATCGAGTGTATTGATTACGTATGGGACACCCATGTTAACCTGGCGGATTATTACACCCATGTTGACCGCCTTTTTGACCTCTATCCTGGCATTGACGCAATTTTCTCTGAAGATTTTATCGTCATGAACGCGATTAAATGTGCGAACGAACGTGGCCTGCGGATTCCTGAGGATTTTAAAGCCATTGGATATGATGGGACTATCATGGCAAAGGTGAGCCATCCTTCTATGACCTATATAGCTCAGCCAATCAAAGAACTCGCAAAGAAATTGGTTGATACATTGATTCAAAAAATAAACGGTAGAAACCTAAGCGGAGATATCGTCCTTGAAGATATTTCTCTGGTTCGTGGGAATACGACGCCCCCATTGTAATTTTTCTTTTCTAATTACAAAACTCCTGCGTTTAGAAATGATATGCTACCCCCATATAGGAATTGTTATATTTCAATGTCCTATATGGGGGTAGCATATCAAAAACGGCAGGAGTTTTCATTTATCTTTTATTTTTCAGCACCTCAACAACTACTTTTTTGACGACCTCCTCAATATCCACCCAATTTGTTCCCACTTTTCTTTTTCTGCCCTCATCTTTCATTGATTGTCACCACCTCCTTGCATCCGGCTATCCCTGCCTTCCGATGCATAGATGTCAATTCTGTGCCTTCCTACCAAATCCAGTCCGAAAGGCTGCTCCAGGGGCATATCATCCAGCTTGATTTCACATTGTGTTCCAAAACCATGAATCTGTATCGTGTATTCTGCTCCTCTATAACGCCAATCCGTAACCTGCGCCCCGTCAAATTCTTCTGGAACAGCCGGTTTCATCGTAATACCATTGCCATCATATCGGATTCCAAGCACTCCATTCATGATAAATCCAATAAATCCTGCCGCATGCCATGGCAAATGCGGCCAGCGCCAAGCCCGCCCGGTATCATAATCCATAACCTCATGAAATGATTTGTTCAACAGGACATTTCTCACTTGTTGAAAAATCAGGTCCCGGATAAAGGCAGTATCTCCGACATCGCCTGCTGCCACTGAGATTCCCAGCGTCCAGGATACCCAGCAGGCTCTCCAGAAATGATTTTTCTCTTTACGGAACGGATACCAGTTCATTCCAAAATCAGAGCATGCACCCGGCGTTTGCTTTATCGTCTGAAGGAACTTCATCGTCTGCTCCTTTGTCGCGATGCCAAAACGCGGCCATATTGCCATTTCTGCACCGGTCATTTCCCACCAGCCGTTTTCATAGGCCTGGCTGCCAACCGGTCCACTTGTAAAGCACGCTTTCTCATCATTCCAGAAATTTTGCCGAATAGACTGTATCATACACTCCGCTCTTTTTGCCCAGCGCTGCCCTGATTCCACCTCACAGCCTGTCACTTCACAGATTTTAGCCACAGACCGGTACATCCATGCAAATGCGATTTCTGTGCCAAGACAGTAGCCTCCGTTTTCCGGCTCCTCAAATGCATCCTGAGCAAGACACATGGTTGCATGCACCAGATTCAGCTCTTCATCGTAACGCTCATCCGCTTCTTCTGCGTAGCGTAAAATTCCCGGCAGCATCTCAAATAAAAGCTGGATATCTCCTGTGGCAATATAATAATCCCATGCCGCAATCGCAGGCATCGCTGCACAGTCCTCGCCATTATTGAAACCATGCTCCGATATATAGGCCAAGGATTCCCTGGCCTCTCCCGGCGCAAGCAGATTTTGGCACCGGAAGGCTGCATGGCAGGTATCCCGCACCCAGCTGCCGAATCCCTCGCCTTCTCCTTGGAACAGAGCCGCATTCATCAGCCCCTGCTGCCCCGGCAGGGCATAGCTCTCCTCCCTGTTCGACTGCATAATATCCGTTGCGATACCAAATGCAGCATTAAGGACAGCATATTTTGTCCGGAGCTTTGGATACACATTCTCCTGCGGAGCGTCCCAGCGCTCTGTGCGGTTGACAATTCTTGTCATATCCCCCCACGGTGTATCCCTCCAGCAGAATTCTTCCACCGCACGGACCGGTGAGAGCACGATATTCCCACCATCCAAAGCCCATGCCGCCGGTTCGCCATAAAT
>JARKQP010000018.1 GCA_029974875.1 Mobilitalea sp. | reverse complement strand
GCGTACAGACGCCCCTGTCCTCCTTTTCTTATTTTAATTATATGGTACATAATAAAAATGTAAGTGAAGTCCTGTCAGAAATGAAGGCTGTGGCGGCGAAGGCCCTGGAGCAGGCAGCAGCGGACAGGGAGGAAAGGTACCGGGGCTATTGTAAGCTGACAGGAATTAAATACCGCCCCATTACCTGCCAAACACAGGTTTTAGAATATAAAGAGGTCTATCAAAAAGCGAAGGAAATCTATGAGGGCAATCTGGAGGATTACGTCAGAGGCTTAACCCAAAGCTCCATTCAGGCAGGAGAAGATAAGAGGGATACCGCCTTAAAGCTTGTGGAAGCACTGAGCGATATGGCAGGCATTAAGATTCCTACGGTGGTAATATTCTTTGCCACACCTCATTGCCCCCATAATACGCTGAAAATTGAGGTGCCCGGAGAGAAAAAGTTAAGGGAAGAGATCAGTGAACTGGTTGCAGCCTTTGGACAGGAGGTACAGGAGGTTTATCAGGTAATGAACTTCTTCCCAAGCCTGACCGACAGCAGCTACCTCAAGATCGATGATGATACGGAAAGCATACAAGCCCTATGCGATAATTTTCCCATGCAGGAGCTTCTATATCCGGTGCCCTATGAAAAAATCCGTAATCTTAACATACCGGGACTAAATTATGGAACCTTCGGAAAGGATGCCCATAAATGGACGGAACGTGTAAAAATAAGCTATTCCTTCCAGAAATTACCCCAGCTGCTGTTAAGAACAATTCAAAAGTATTTACAGTAGATTTTGTTCAGACACCATAAGTTGAATTTACATACAAATTAGGTGATTGATGAACTCATAAACTTTAACAATTGTATACAATCACAAAAACAATATCGTTTTGCAATTACCTAATACCTACAAAAATTTAAAGGAGAGATAAACTATGACATTAGCGGAAAGGTGTAAAAAGGTAATGCCGCCTATGGCAAACCGTGTAACTGACCTGGGCGTTACGAAAGGAGAAGGCTGCTATCTTTATACGGAGGATGGCAACAAAATACTGGATTTTGCCAGCGGTATTGCTGTTTGTAATTTAGGAAACAACCATCCTAAGGTAGTGGAGGCGGCAATCGCCCAGATGAAGGATCTCGTGCATGGCTGCCATAATGTTCTTTACTATGAATCCTATGTAAAGCTGGCGGAAAAATTAGTGGAGCTGACCGGCGGCAATACAAAGGTATATTTTTCGAATTCCGGTGCGGAAGCAAATGACGGAGCTGTCAAGCTGGCAAAGTATGTGACAAAGAGACCGGCAATCATTGCTTTTAAAGGCTCCTTTCACGGACGTACCTTGGGAGCTGTAACCTTGACCGGATCCAGCTCCGCTTACCGGAAGAATATAGAAACCGGACTGATGTCTAATGTTTACCATCTGGACTATCCATATTTACTTCATACGCCCTACCCCTACGACGGGGTGAGTACCCCAAAAGCATATTTTACCCAATTTGAAGAGCTCTTTAGTAAGCTGGTAGCGCCGGAGCAGGTGGCAGCCATTGTCATGGAGCCGGTGCAGGGGGAGGGCGGATACATAGTACCGCCGGCGGACTGGATGAACTATGTGAGGGAGCTCTGTGACAAGCATGGTATCCTGCTTATTTACGACGAGGTCCAGTCTGGGTTTGGACGTACTGGAAAAATGTTTGCCCAGGAGCATTTTAATATCAGGCCCGATATCATGACCTGTGCAAAGGGTATTGCAAACGGTTTTCCGCTGAGTGCAATCATAGCAAAAGGGGAGCTGATGGACCAATGGCCCTTTGGCGCCCATGGCGGCACCTTTGGCGGCAATCCCATAGCCTGTGCAGCCGCCAATGCAACCATCGAAGAGCTTGAAAAATTTGCCTTGGAAAACGGCAG
>JARKQP010000005.1 GCA_029974875.1 Mobilitalea sp. | reverse complement strand
AGTAATAGCGCCAGGATGTCCTTGCTCCTTCGACGGGCTCCTTCTGAAAATTGGCTGACACCGCAGATACAGGACACAATGCAGAAGATAGAATTGTGCCTGGAGTGCGGGGAGTGCAAGTCAAAATGTCCCTATGAGCTCGATACACCTGAGCTTTTGAAGAGGAATTATGAGGATTATAAGAAGGTACTTGCCGGGGAGGTAAAGGTGGGCTATTAACCTGCTCCCTAAAAAGACTCCAGGGGCATCCTAATATAAGAGTGATTCCAGAAAGAAGAGACGAAGAATGCAACAACTAGTTAATTTGCAGTTTACCATGTTCTGTATGATTGCTGCCGGTGTGATTTTGAAGAGGCTTGGAATTATCGGGGAAGAGGGGAGGAGGAATCTGACGGATCTGGTTATTTTCCTGATCCTGCCCAGCAATATTATCAAATCCTTTATGGTGGAGTTTTCCATGGATATTCTGATTACCTTTGCCGGGGTGCTTAGCATATCGGTTTTAATTCAGGTGGTTTGTACCCTGTTAGGACATGTCCTATACAATAAAGTGGAGCCTCCCAAAAAGAAATGCTTACAATACGGTACGATCTGCTCAAATGCAGGATTTTTAGGCAATCCGATAGCGGAGGGAGTATTCGGGACCATGGGGCTTACCCTGGCCTCCATCTATCTGATTCCCCAGAGGATTGTCATGTGGTCAGCCGGAATATCCGTATTCACCGAGTCCCCGGATAAAAAGTCCCTGGTAAAAAAGGTTCTTACCCATCCCTGCATTATCGCATGCATGATAGGTATTCTGCTCATGGTATCGCAGCTGCAGCTGCCAGGCTTTCTTACAGAGACGATACATGCCTTAAGCAGCTGTAATACAGCACTTTCCATGATGGTTATCGGGATGATTTTGGCGGATATCAATGCAAAAAGCATGCTGGATAAAAAAGTGCTCTATTATACCTTGATCCGCCTGGTTCTGATACCGGTATTGGTTTACATACCCTGTGAGCTGCTCCAGGTGGACTCCCTTGTTACCGGCGTATGTGTGCTGTTGGC
>JARKQP010000936.1 GCA_029974875.1 Mobilitalea sp. | reverse complement strand
AAGACCTCGGGACAGACATCAATACATAATCCACAACTGATGCAACCGTCCTGATCAACTGCTGCTTTCATAAAATTCTCCTTTCTTAATGAAACACAAGATAAGAATAGTATGATTATGGAAACGGTGGATTATTCATGTATCGAAGGATATTTTATTATTCTTAGCTTGAAAGATACATCTCCCATACAGTGTTGCCTGGAAATAGGATTTTTGGGTTTTACATGTTGCTTGCAGATATGGTACAATGCATTATATCGAAAGGAAAGGAAGGACAATTATGGCAAAACAGCACTGGAAACCTGGCAATATGCTTTATCCGGTACCGGCAGTTATGGTAAGCTGCGGCAGGGAAGGGGAGACGCCGAACATCATTACGGTTGCATGGGCAGGCACCATAGCCTCGTCACCGGCCATGCTTTCGATTTCTGTCCGGCCGGAACGGTATTCCTATGCCATTATTAAGGAAACGGGTGAATTTGTAGTGAACCTGGTGAATAAGGAGCTGATCTTTGCCTGCGATTACTGTGGCGTAAAATCAGGCAGGGATATTGATAAATTTAAGGAAATGAAGCTGCACCCAAGTAAATCACAGGTCATAAAGGCTCCGGGGATTGAGGAAAGCCCGGTAAATATTGAGTGTAAGGTAGTTGAGGTGAAATCTCTCGGCAGCCATGATTTATTCCTTGCAGAGGTGGTCGGGGTGAATGTTGACGAAAAATATATGTCAAGCACCGGAAAGTTCAATTTAAACAGTGCCGGTCTGGTGGCTTATTCCCATGGGGAATATTTTGAGCTGGGTAAGAGGTTGGGTAAATTCGGGTATTCTGTTCAGAAGAAACGATAATTTAGAGGAAGCGGTAAAATTAGAAGACCAGTACCGGATAAGGATATTTAGGGGAAGTAATAATAAAGTGGTCAATAAAGAGATACCTTCTTATATTTTTTAGAAGAAGCAATAATTTAGAGGAACCGGAGAAGATGTGGCATTTTTCCGGTTCCTTTCTATAAATAGCGGCTCCCTATATAATGGATTGCCAGCTTCTTCTGGCAAATGAGGCTAGTGGCTCTTACACCAGGATATCCTTAAAAACTCCTTCAGCACGGCACAAGCAGCATTCGGACACTTCCTGACTTTTCATAAGCTTTGTCAGGCCGCTGGAATATGGGTATTAAAATATTCGGTTAACGGAACGGGTCCCTCCAGGATTTCACGTCCTACAAAGAGGGTACGGTCCGGCTTCGTCATCACTGCCCATTTTACCAGGGCGATCATGCCGCCCCGTATCTCAATCCCGGTGATGCAGCGCGGATGAACACAGCTGCCATCGTTGAAGTACAGGGAAGCTCCCACCTTCGGAAAAACAGAGCGGTGGGTATGGCCGCAGATAAGCATTTGCTGGTTTTCATCGGCCCAGGCCATTAGCTTCTTTTCTACCGTATTCATTTTATCACGGTTCTTGGCCGCACTGGTCGGATCCTTGATGCCAAGCAGTTCAAGGGGTCTCCATAGGTAGCGGACTAAGAAGCGTGAGAGCTTCCACAAAGGATCATTGAGCAGGTCACCCTGGTGTCCATGTGTCAGGAAAATCCGGTGTGGCGTATTCTTATATTGGAGTATCAGCCCTTCCATCATTTTTATCCCAGGGAATAAGGACATGGTTGAGTTGGTGCTGTCGCAATAAAAGGAGTGGCATCTGGTCTGGATGTATCTGGGATCTTTTTTGATGATATCATGGTTTCCATAAAGCATCAGCAGGCGCTGTTCCTGGTATAGCAGGGACATGAGCCAAAAAGCATCGCTGTGGGCATTTATAATATCCTCCATGCTACGGTTTTCCCAAAGCTCATCACCATCACCCAGCTCGATGTAGGTATAGTCATTTTCATAATAGTAATACAGGGCGGCAAAGAATAAATTTTGGTTTCCTAAAAAGTTATCTCCCCAGCTGCCGTTTCCACGGTGGCAGTCACTCATAATAATTATTCTGGAGTCATCATCAAATTGTAGCACCTGGGACCTTTCAAGAACCTGGGATAGACGCGTAAAGGCTGACATTTTGCTCACTCCCTTTCTGGATCCTTGGACGGTTTAAGATATTCTTTGATTGTATTGTAGGCTTCGAATGCCTCCTTCGGCTTGCCAATCATGATCATCCGGTTATACATACCTGGATCAACAAGCTTCAACAGCTCTAATTTATCCGGAGTATCGATGTAGGCGGCGGTCAGCGAATTGTAGGAATCACAGAGATCCGCATTATTGCGCATCATCAGGAAATCCGTTAATGCAGTCCTGGTCATTGGCTGCCTCGTATGGGGCTTATCATAGCGGATCAATACCCGGCGGCCCTGTACCTTATATTCATCCGGCTGGTATCCGGCTTCCTTTAAGGCATTTCCGAAGATGGAGGCCATCTTTTTATCATAGAGTATCAGCTCAATATCCATGGACAACTCGGAGGGCTTGGAATATTCACCGAGCTTAAAGCCGGTGAGCCACCAGTGGTGTCCGCTCCGGGTAAATAAGAGGTTACCATTTTTGCGGAAGATAAAGGACATATCGATGCATTCCTCATCCTTTACACAGTAATAAAAGGTACCATTAAAAATACCGGGAATATTCAAACTCGTGCTGGTAGTGTTATAAATTCCGACTTCCGCTCCGGTATTCATGCCGTACTGGCCCTTCCAGAATTCGATCATCCATTTTTTACCCCGGTATTCAAAGGTAATCGGCTCACAATCTATTATCATGCTTAGGGCAGCGCTTGCTTCATCATAAAGTCTGCAATAACCAAGCTTCCTCTGCCAGGGATACATAAGGGAATAGAAGATGTCTTGGTTGGGCTCATAGGCAAATCCAAAGGGTTCAATCTCTGCATTTAACTCGTTGACGCGCTCAGGTACATTTCCCAGTAACTCGGTGACCGGGCGTATAATTTTGCGTTCTCTATTATTTCCGAGGCGGATCCGGTGAATAATATATATCAATAACAAGAGGATGGCTCCGATAATGATCAGAAGAACAAGGTTTTGTGATAAAAATGCCAAAACAACAGCATTTAATATGAAGGCGTAATCCATTCCTATCGTAAACATCAGTGCAGCTCCTTTCCGAAAGCCGATTCTTATCGGCTTTCAGCCAATTCCCATCGGCTTTTGGTCAATTTCAACCGGCTTTTGGCCGATGGGAATTGACTTATGTTATATACCATAATATTCGTAACCCACCGCGGTTGTTCAAGGCTGGGAGGAGTATAAAAAGAAATTCTAAGCCAGCAAAGTACGCTGACTAAGAATTTCCAGTGTGCCATACATGGCACACTTTTTACATTGGAGGAACGCGAAAACTATATTCTTCACTGAGTGTTTGTGCCGCTAAAGCGGCGTGCTTGGAAGTGTAGGCAAAAATTGCTCCGACATATTGACATATCACAGATTTGGCGTATAATGAGGCAAGAAAATGCGAAAGCTTTCAGTAAATTTATGACATAGAAACGAAAGGATGAAGACAATGAGTGAATGTTCAAGCGACTGCAGCAGCTGCAGCTCTAACTGTTCTGACAGGAAGGAGAAGCAGGATTTCTCAGTACAGCCCCATGAGATGAGCAATGTCAAGAAGGTAATAGGTGTGGTGAGTGGAAAAGGAGGCGTAGGAAAGTCCCTGGTGACCTCCCTGTTGGCTGTTACCATGAACCGGAGAGGCTATCAGAGTGCGATCCTGGACGCAGATATAACCGGCCCTTCCATTCCAAAGGCATTTGGAATTAAGGAAAAGGCCCAGGGAAATGAGATAGGGATTTTTCCGGCTAAGAGTAGTTCGGGAATTGAGATTATGTCGATTAATTTGCTTTTAAATAATGAGACAGACCCTGTGGTCTGGAGGGGACCAGTCATTGCTGGTACGGTAAAGCAGTTCTGGTCCGACGTGATCTGGAATGATGTGGATTATATGTTCGTTGATATGCCTCCGGGAACCGGGGATGTTCCCCTGACGGTGTTCCAGTCCCTGCCGGTGGATGGCATTATTATTGTTACATCACCCCAGGAGCTGGTCTCCATGATTGTCGGAAAAGCTGTGAAAATGGCGAAAATGATGGAGGTGCCGATTCTTGGGCTGGTAGAAAACATGTCCTATTTTACATGTCCTGACTGCGGCAAGGAATACCAGATTTTTGGAGAGAGTAAGATAGCAGAGGTTGCCAAAAAATTTGAAATCCCGATCTATGCAAAGCTCCCGATCAATCCGAAGCTGGCGGGAGCCTGCGATAAGGGCATGATTGAGCTTTTTGAAGGGGATTGGCTGGATGCGATTGCTGATGTGTTAGAAAAGCTGGCGTAGAAAGCTATTCTCCCTGCTCCTTTAAGGCATTTCCGATACTTTCAGTGCTTCCTTCATGCCGGGAGAGTAATGGAGCTTATAATCCTTTGTAATGTAGAGGGCATAGGTATCAGGAAGCTGGCTGATTAATTCCAGTCCCTTTTCAACGCCAAGGGCAAAGCAGGTAGTGCTGAGGCCGTCGCCGTCCACTGATTTTGGGGAAATGATGGTTACGGAAAGGATATCATTGTCGTAGGGATAGCCGGTCTTTGTATTCAGGAGATGATGATAGAGCTTTCCGTCCTTTTTTAGATATCTTTCATAAACCCCGGAAGAGACAACGGAGCAGTCGGATATCTCCAGGACAGCCATTGTCTCGCTTTGCGTGGCAAAGGGCTTTTGGATGCCCACACGGAAGGGGGCACCCTCCGGCTTTGTGCCGACACATAAAACATTTCCCCCGAGGTTAATGATGGCACTATGGACACCCTTCCCTGTTAAATAATCCTTCACACGGTCAGCAATATAGCCCTTTGCAATGGCGCCCAGGTCGATCCGTACCCCCTCCTTAGCAAAGGAGATTTCCTCTCCCTCCAATTTAATATATTCGTAGCTGACATTAGGCAGCTGCTCCTCGATGGATGCTTGGCTGGGAAGAGCGGCCGGGTCGGAGGTGAAATCCCATAGGGAGGAAATGGGCTCTATGGTGATATCGAAGGCTCCTTTTGACAATTTGCTATAATATAGGCCATAGGACAGGAGGTCGGAAAGCTCCCCCGATATCCGGTATTTACCGTTGGTGCCTTGCAGGCTCCTATGGTTCAAAGCATATAACTCGCTGGTGCTGAGGGTCCGGGAATAGATATCCTCATATTTTTTTATTAATTGGAAGCAGCCGTTTAAAATATCATCATCTGCGGAATCATACAGATAAATAGTGATAACGGTGCCAAGGAGGAAATCCGTTCCGGAGATTCCTTCAGCGGTGCTCCCTTTTACATCAGCCACGGTACAGCCGGACAGGCACGAACAGGAAAGAAGCAGCAGGAGAATGCCAAAGAGCGTGTTTTTATAGGTGTTTTTCAGGAATAAGGGTTGTTTGAAATGTATTTTCATAATGCCTCCAAGGATGATTGGGATATATTTCGTTTTAACATTATTTGCATTTTAAACTAACATTATTTACATTAGTGACTGGAATAGGAATATTCTATTACAACTGGGATTTTCAAAACCGGAATATCAAAAAGAATGGGATATTCTATTGCCTTGACATTTATTATGGATCATATTAAGATTGACGTGTTGGATTTTTTCTTGGGTATATCTTA
>JARKQP010000112.1 GCA_029974875.1 Mobilitalea sp. | reverse complement strand
TCTACTTGACCCGCAAAAAGACATCGTCTTTTATCCTGACGAAGGTAGTTGTAAACGTTATTCGGAAATGATCGGATTTCCCTGCGCCTTCGGCGTTAAAAAACGTAATTGGGACACAGGCAAAATATTAGGGCTTGATGTACATGGCGAATTGCCCGATTCTCCATTCAACGTGCTTATTATCGACGATATTTCAAGCTACGGCGGCACTTTCCTGCATTCCGCCCGAAAGCTGAAAGAGCTCGGCGCGGGCAAGCTGTATTTGTATATTACCCACTGTGAAAACTCTATTCTAGATGGTGAATTGATAAACAGCGGCCTGTTTGAAAAAGTTTATACAACCAAAAGTATTTATAAGGGCGACTATCCGCTGATCGAAGTTATTGGAGGTAAAAACGATGAATAATATAAATCCATTGTTGCTGCTGGATTATTACAAAACCACCCACAACGAACAATACCCCAAAGGAATCACCAAAATCGTGTCCTATTACACACCGCGTATGTCGCGTATCAGCGACGAGGATAAGCTGGTGATGTTTGGTTTACAGGCGTTTATCAAGGAGTATCTCATAAAGTCATTTAACGAATTCTTTTTCGGCAGACCCAAAGAGGAAGTGTTATCCGAGTATAAACGTGTCATTGACCACACGCTAGGTAAAGGAATTGTGAACTATGAGAAAATCGAAAAACTGTATGATTTAGGTTATCTCCCTATTGAGATCAAAGCAATAGACGAAGGTACGAGGGTTCCCATAAAAGTGCCAATGTTCGAGATTACTAATACGCACAAGGATTTCGCGTGGCTTGTCAATACGTTGGAAACCGCGTTGAGCTGCTCCTTGTGGCATACGCAGATTTCAGCTAATGCAGGGTACCGTTACAGGCAAATCGTAAATAAATATTTTGACATCAGCGTGGATGATGATGTTCCCCGCAGCCGCGCCTTGGGCGATTTTAGTATGAGGGGACAGGAAAGCTGCGAAAGTGCCATTAAATCCAGCGCCGGATTCTGCCTGTCTTTTGTCAACACCGCTACCGTTCCGGCGATTCTTTTCTTAGAGGATTATTACAACTGCGATTGCGAAAAAGAACCGGTCGCTTTCGGCGCTATTTCCACTGAACATTCTGTAATGAATAGTAATTATGCGGTGGACGGCGACGAAATATCAATGGTAAAACGGCTGCTGAATGACATATATCCCGCCAACGGATTCAGTATGGTATCGGATAGCTATGATTACTGGAACATGGTGGACAATATCATTCCCGCCTGTAAAGAGGATATTTTGAAACACGGCGGCTATATCGGTATCCGCGGAGACAGCGGCGATCCGGTGGAGATCACCACCGAAACCGTGAAAAGGTTGTGGGACGCTTTTGGGGGGAACGTAAACAGCAAAGGGTATAAGGTTCTGGATTCCCACATTAAAGTTATCTACGGCGACAGCATCACGCCGCAGAGAGCGGAGAGTATCTATAAAATCCTTGTTGAAGATGGATTCGCCTGCAACAATGTTTTGTTAGGTGTCGGCAGCTTTTCCATGCAGTGCCTGGAACAAGACGGCGAACTGAAACCGTACACAAGGGATACCTTCGGCATCGCCATAAAAGCTACTTATTGCGAGGTGGACGGTAAGCCGATACAGATTTACAAAGACCCAAAGACCGACACAGGAAACTTCAAGAAATCTCAGCGCGGTATGTGCGTTGTATACCGTGATGCAGACGGGAATCTGGAATATCAAGACGGATATGATACTGCAACTATTGATTCTTTTGGGGGCGAAAATCTGTTAAAGCCGGTATTCTGTGATGGCAAGATGGTAAAGGAACAGACATTGCAAGAGATTCGCGGTATTTTGCACGAAGGCAAATTTTGAGTGAGGTAAATGATATGTTTGACGCAAAGAAAACGAAAAAACAAATAGTGGAGTGGATCGTTGAATATTTCAAAAACAACGCCTCATCCGAAACAAAATCCATCATCGGGATCAGCGGCGGGAAGGACAGCTCCATCGTATCGGCGCTATGTGTTGAGGCGCTGGGCAAAGAGCGGGTTTTGGGCGTGTTGATGCCGCAGGGGGAACAGCAGGATATTGATGTAGCATACGAGCTGTGTAAAACGCTTGATATTGAGTATGTTGAAATTAATATTAGGGACTCGGTACAGACTTTATATGATGAAGTAGTAAAAAACGGATTGGAGCTTAATAACATCGCAACGTTCAATACACCGGCGCGTATCCGCATGACAACGCTTTACGCTATTTCCGGTATTGTCGGTGGAAGAGTTGCCAATACCAGTAATCTTAGTGAGGATTGGATCGGTTATGCCACAAAATTCGGCGATACCTCCGGTGATTTTAGCCCGCTTTCAGAACTGACCGTTACAGAGGTAAAAGCTGTCGGAAGAGAACTTGGGCTTGCACCAAAGTTCATAGACAAAACGCCGATTGACGGTCTGTGCGGCAAAACTGACGAGGAAAATTTAGGATTTACTTACGCGGTTTTGGATAGATATATCCGGGATAGTATCTGCGAGGATGAAAAGGTGAAAGAGAAAATCGACAGGCTTCATAATATGAATCTACATAAGATAAATCCGATGCCGGTATTTAAGCTGGGTAATTAACAAATTGCAGACCTAAGAAAGAGATTACTATGATGGTCACCGAACTGAATAACGACCAGTGTGTTTTTTTGCAAAAGAGAAGGGCGGGTAGCAACCCCGCCCTCCAATGAATCGCTTAATCCCAGTTTATAGCATCGTGGGAAATAGCGCCGCCTTCTTCCTCCGCTTCTTCAAGTTCTTTCCTTTCTGCGGGTGTCAACTTTGTAAAGTCAGAATCCCACGCAAGAACCAGTTTTTTAATAAATTCAAGGGCAAAATTCTGTTCGCTTTCCGGTAATATTTCCATTAAGTTAATCACTTTTTTAGTTGCTGTATTCATATTTTCCGCTCCTTTCCTGCTGAGAATATTATTTATATATATCCCCTCTTGAATCCACATTGATAATGTATAATACTTCTATTGCTCCATTTGGGCGACAATTATATATTATTCTATACTTTCCTATCCGTAGACGCATCCACCCATCCATATAGCCTTGTAACGGTTTTATATCACCTGTGGGTGGGTAGTCTGCCAGTCATCCTCTCCCATCTGATTTTACTTTACTATAAATTATTAAAAAAATCAATGACATGGTCGAATTCGGGAAAGAGTTAATGTCCTGCATGCTGGATTCCCGTTATCCGCTTAACAAAAAAAGACATGCGATATCAGCTTGATATACTCCCTTCTCAGGCATTACATGTCTTTTTAATTATGCGGGTGGTCATCATAAAATCTTTTTAATCACATACTCCGCATTGATAAGCAACCAGAGATATGCCACAAAATACGTAATATTCCATACAGCAACGCCCTGCAACCCATACACCTGTGAATATGCAATCCACGGATAAAGGCTCCTGGCATCTTTAAACCACGCCATATACTCGTGTTCATTATCTACATACTGGAAATAGGAGGAATGGGACGGCTGGTTAAATTCAATGACGGAGCCAGTATCACGGGCTAACCTTATGGCGGAGTTATAATTTAAAAAATTTGCGTTGATTATGGCCGCAAAATAAGGAAATTCCCAAAGGTAGCCGACATTTGAAATACCTAGCATGCACTTTTCAGGAGGTATCAGCCTGATGGCATTCCTTAAGGTCTGTAAAACAACATTAAAAGGCAGTGTACTTATGGGGAGATTGTTTTGGAATCTCCAGGCATAGGTCAGCAGATATAATACATCATCTGCCGCCTGGCTCAAGCCCGTATAATCAACCCCTCCATAGATAAGCCCCGTTGATACTTCAAAAGTACTGGGCGCTATTGTGACCGTTTCGGTAAAGCCTTCGCTGTTTAAACGTTTTCTAATCGTTCCGATAAGCTCCACATAAGAGTACCTATCCTGGGGCTGTATAAACGGGGTATTAATATTTATCCCAAGATAGCCTTTACTGCGCAGAACATACAAAATACTATTTATGAAGGTATTTTGGATCTCTATATCACTAATTAAGGTATGGACTATATTTGTATCAACCCCTGTTTCCTCAATTGGTGCAGTTATAAACATAATAGGTGCCACCTTATACTCCTTGGCGATCCGGATAATTTCCGTATCATCGATATCAATCAGGTTACCGGTTTGGGTGATATCATAAGAATAAATTGTCAGATAGGTCAAATATGGCAGAGTTTTACGCAGGATCTCCTTATCTACAAAAGGATATACAAATCCATTTGTTTTTATTGTCCCGGTTCTTTCTCCTTCATACCTTATGACCAGCTCCTCGCCGACAAAAAGCTCCCTGCCTGAAATATTGGGGTTATTTCTCAGCAGCTCCATGATATCCACTGCCTGCGCTTTTGCAATACTCTCCAGGCTGTCCCCTTCTTGCACTATATAAGTCTGGGCGGGTCTGATAATTACAAGTGCTTCTCCTATTACTAAATTATCCGGGTCTTCAATATCATTTTCTATCACTAATCTTTCAGGAGAGATACCGTAATAATCCGCTATAGTATAAACAGTATCGCCAGGCTGTACAATATGAATGTTCATTGCTGCCCCCAAATATTTTTTACAATATAATATGATAGCTTCGACAAATGTTGTTAGACCTTCTTCCTCTTTTCCATATAAAAAGCCATTACACAACCTTAAGTCATGTAATGGCTTCCTTAATCTAAGCTTCCATCATCTAATTTTTACGCCTAACATATTTCATATTAAAGTTCTCATCACTTGCGCATAAGTATATGATCCCCTCGATCAATCCAATAAAAGCCGGTATGTAAGTCCAGCAAAAAAGCAGATATATAATCCCTGCCAGAATATGCCCCGTATAAAATTTATGGATCCCAAAGCCTCCAAGGAATATCCCTAATAGGCCTGCCGCAACCTTACTCTTCATTTTATAAGGAGGGTAACCCAAATTATTACCCTGGGTATAGACTACTGTCTGGGAATAGATTGGTGCCTGCTGCTGGGTATAGGGAGGCTGACCCTGCTGCATATAAGGCGGAGCCTGCTGGGCATATTGGTTTGGCTGCCTATATTGGTTGGATTGCCCATATTGGTTCGGCTGTCCATATTGGTTGGACTGCTGTATGTATTGGTTGGGCTGCTGCACATATTGACCGGACTGCTGTGCCTGCGGCTGGGGAGCTTTATACTGGGGCTGTGCCGTTATCTCTGCTCCACAATATTTACATGCAGCTACGTTTAAATCTAAGGGTGCTCCGCACTGTGGACATGTTTGGTTACCGGTGTTTGCCATATCTTTGTCTCCTTTTATTGTATTATGCTACATCTCCAATTTCGTGCCACAGCTTTGGCAGAACTTTGCCAAAGACTCATTCTCCTCGGAGCAATTCGGACAAGTACGCTTCTTTATCATGGGTTTTCCACATTCCGTACAGAATTTGGCATTACCCTCCATCTCTGCCCCGCAATTCCCACATTCTATCTTAATTGAAGCCAAACGGTTCCCACACTCAGCACAAAAGCTGTCATCATCCTCGTTTATGCTTCCACATTTCGGACAGGTCTTAACCTTAACCACCGTCTTTGTATTAATACCTGTAGCGATATCTCCTAGCAAACTGCCCAATCCGGCACCAACACCCAGACCTAAGCCGGCACCTGATAAAGCACCCGCCAAGCTGCCTTCATTGCCTGCCGCCGCTTCCATGGTATCAAAGGAGCGTTTCGTCACATATCTGGAATCACCGATAATGTCAAAGGAGGCTTTATCTCGCAGTATTTTATTAATCTCTTCAAAGTCCTCATCCGGAAAATTAATGGATTGAATAAAGAAGTTAACCACCCTGATTCCAAACCGGTCAAATTCCTCGCTTATTTCGCTCTTACAATATTCTGATATATCATCAATGGATGCCGAGATCTCAAGGGCAGATACCTTGTTGTTAATAATAGCCTGGGCAATCAGGGATTTTGTCTTCATCACCAGGATTCCCTTAAAATAATTCAGCATTTTCGAATAATTAACCATTTCCAAAGGATTCATTGTCCCGATCAGCTCCGTCAGGAATATCCTATAATCATCGACCTTCATACCGATTTGTCCGAAGGCCCGCACCCTAAGCTTTATATTATATTTGGGGTCGATCAATTGGATCGGATCCACAGTCCCCCAATTTAGGTCTAATTTTGTAGTTTTATTGATGAAATATATCTCCGCCGTGAATGGAGTTTTGCCTCCGAAGGGAAGATTAATAATTCCCTGCAGTAACGGTATATTGGAGGCTGCCAAGGTATAGGTCCCTGCAATAAAATAGTCCAATGCCTGCCCTCCTTTTACAAAGACGGCAACCTGTCCTTCACCAACAATCAGCTGGGTTCCCATTACAAATTCCTCACCGGGGTAACGATATACCAGCCACTCATTTCCATTACGCAATCCATCAAATTTAATTCTATCAATGATAGCCATAATCAAATGCTCCTTTGAAAACTGGTTTTACATATCATCCTTATGATTTATTTTCCTATTATATACGCAAAGAAAAGCAAATAAGAAGGACATGTAGTCTTGGTACAGTATAGCATATTTTACATGGATATTCAAATTTTTTCTTGATTTTGTTGACTTTTGTATGGTTATTTCCAGCTTAAAAATACTATAAAACTTTTTCACGGATACCCTTAAAAATTACTGCCGGGACTCCCGCGTATTTCTCATATTTTCCGCTAAATGCTCCAAAAAAGCCTCCACATATTCCTGCTTCCCTTCATGGGGTCTGCGGATGGCATAGATCCTGCGGACACATTCCGGTTCTTTGATCCTTAAAAGCTTGGAGTTCTCCCCCATCAGCCTTCCCCAGGAGAATTCCGGCCAGAAGGCCACCCCCATATTTGATTCGATCAGGTTACGGACCGACTCCTGGTTGTCGCTTTCAAATATTATCCTGGGCGCAAAGCCTGCCCTTCTGCAATACTCATCACAGATGCTGCGAAAGGGCTTTGCTTCGGAGAAGCTTATGAAGCCTTCTTTTTCTACCTGCTTTAGCCCAATCTCATCCCAGGAAGCATAGGAACTGTCCTTCGGTACTGCAAGCAATATATCCTCTTCCAGCAAAAGCAGGCTGTCCTTTGGCATTCTTTCCGCCATGGTGCAGGTAATACAAAGGTCATATTCCTTTTCCTCCGCATCCTGTGACAGCCGGAAGTTCACCTCCGGATAAAGCTTCTTAAAGGAAATAATGGATTTTGTAATGAAAAGAAAAGCCGCCAGCAGGTTCAATTGTATCGTCTGGGCAGCGGTTTGCTCGGCTGCTTTTAGCCGTACCGGCAGGGCATCCAGTGTTTCCATAAGGGGCAGGAGCTCCTGCCTGAGCAGCCTCCCTGCTTCATTTAGCCGGATCCCCCTATTCCTGCGGTCAAAAAGTTCCACCCCCAGCTCCTGCTCCAGATGCTTGATTGACTGTGACAACGCCGGTTGGGCAATATGAAGTATTTCAGCCGCTCTTGTCATATGCTCATACTCAGCCGCAACGAGAAAGTATTTTAACTGAAGAAGCTCCATCGCTCATTCATCCCTTCTTATCATAAGCTCTAACTTATCAATTTTATATATATTATATATTATCATTTATGAAAAAACAACGCTATAATAGACTTACTACTACACTATGAAAGGAGGTTGTCCTTTGATAAAGAAACCAGCCACCCTTGATCCCACTGAAACCCTGTTCTTTAGTACGCTCCTTACTTTAGCGGGAGGTATCATGGATGCTTACAGCTATATCGTCCGCGGCAGTGTATTTGCCACAGGACAGACGGGCAACCTTGTTCTTTTTGCAATCCATCTTATTGATGGCAATGTCCAGAAGACCATCGCCCCTCTGATATCCATCCTGGCCTTCTGGATTGGCAATTATGCTGCCTGGCATATCTATAATGCCCACTTTAGGGACAGGGCTTTATTCTGGAGGCGGGCAATCCTGGCCATTGAAGGCATGATTCTTATTATTATCGGCTTTATAGCCCCAGGCTGCCCCCATGTACTAGCCAATCTCATGGTTTCCTTCGCCGCCTCCCTGCAATATTGTGCTTTTCGTACCTTTCACGGAAGGGAGAGCTACGCCAGCGTATTCTGCACCGGAAACATGCGCTCCTGTGCCGATCACTTTTATAAAGGCCTTGCCCTCGGTGACAGGCAAAGCCTTAAATTAGCATTACAATATAGCTGTATTATCCTAGCCTTTGCTTCCGGTGCTATCATTGGTGCCCTTGCCGCAAGCCTCCTCCGGGAGAAGGCCATTTGGAGTGCCAGCCTTTTATTATTTGCCCTGCTGGCCTTCTCCTTTTTGTCCCGCAATCCCTGGGCCAGGCTCAGGCTATCCAGGCTAGGCCTATGATACCCTCCCTTTATATGTTCTCACTATATACGTCGCCCTCACTTACTTGGTACAATTTAAAAATGCCTGCAGGTTCTCCTTCTTTGCATTTAACGGTATCTCACAGCCATTGCCAATAATAAAGCCGCCATTCATGGCCAAGCCCACCAATTTCCCGCAATAGTCCGTAATCTCCTTCACGCTGCCAAAGGCAAAAAG
>JARKQP010000111.1 GCA_029974875.1 Mobilitalea sp. | reverse complement strand
ATAGATCCTTCCCTGATATGGAAAAGGGATTTTTAATAAGGAATAGCCATTACAAGAACACAGGGAGGATAGTCCAGACAAATAAACATATTATATTTTTGCGCATTTCAGTTTTTATAAGGCTGGAATGCGCTTTTATTTCAAAAATCCATAGGAAGGCAAAAATTCGAGTATATTTTTTGTGCAGCAGGAAGCCGGGTTAACTTTATGATACCAAAATTATTAAAAACTAGGCTTAAAAGGGCGTAAATAATTGAATGCTGTCACAGCCGGAATCCGTTATACTGACTAAAAGTATGATTATGATAAAGAGGAGAAAGGGGTTATTTTATGGATAAGAAAGTAGTTGCATTATCTTTTGGAAGGAAGATGTCGAATACGGAGGTTATGCTAAAAGAAGCATTGCTGGAATGTGGGAAGGAGGGATGTGAAATCCAGTTTGTCCGCTGTGATGAGCTAAATATCCATATCTGCACGGGATGCTGTGCCTGCGTCGGCGGTCTGGTAAGCGGAAGAGGGAAAGGGGATTGCATCCATAAGGATGATTTCCACATCATCGATGAAGCGCTTATGTCCGCAGATGCGGTAATCGTCGGGTCACCAACCTATGTTCTGGCACCCACGGGTAATTTCAAGGTAGTCTGTGACCGTATCGGACCCTCCCATGATATTACCTTCCGTAAGCCGGTGATCGAGGCAGGAATTGCAGAAGGAAAAGCTCCTGCCACCTATCCGGATGTCAGGAGCTTGAAAAAAAGAGTAGGTGCATTCGTGACCGTAGGAGGAGCCAGAACTGAGAACTGGCTTTCCCTGGCGATGCCTAACATGTATGAATTTACGCTGCCCATGGGAATTGATGTGGTGGACAAATACCAGTACCACGGCGCAATGAATGTGGAGCATGTCCTTGGCAGACCGGAGGTGCTGGAGCGCATGAAGGTTCTGGGGAGGAATATCGTTGCTGCGCTTAATGGGGCTACGGAAGAAGAGCGTACAAAATGGCGTGGGGACGAGGAGGGAACCTGTCCCGTATGCCATATGGATCTGCTTACTGTCATGCATAATAAGAATAAGGTAGAATGTCCAATCTGTGGTATTGAGGGCGAGCTAAACCTGGTGGATGGTAAAATTGAGGTTACCTTCCCGGAAGAGCAGATCAAACGCTCCAGGCTATATGAAGCAGGTAAGCAGGAGCATTCTGATGAGATTAAGGACGGGGCCATGACCCAAAGGAAGGTGGAAGGCCTGAAGGAGTTGAAGAAAAAATATATCAATGTAGGTACCCCTGAATAATCGAAAAATAATCCACTTTTTAAAAAAGTACTCTCATTGC
>JARKQP010000892.1 GCA_029974875.1 Mobilitalea sp. | reverse complement strand
CTTTATTGCTGTGATGTATTTGAAGCAGCAGGTTTTACCTATTTAACAAGCTTGCAAGATAACTGACATATAGTATTCGTACCAGATATGGTGTATTCCCCAAAGTATGCCTATCTGGTACGAATACTTTTTTCTTGCTTTGCTTCCCGAGCTGGGTTAAAATAGATAATTAGAAATGCTGTAAGCCAAAGGAAATTATGCTAAGAGGGGAAAGTCACGGAGGCTAATTGCAAAGCGGGCTGTTTTTGGAAATTACCTGAAAGCCTAGATAAAATGGAGGAGAAATCCTCCGAGGACCAGGAGGTGAAGGCCTCCGAAGAACAGGGGGAGAAATCCTCCGAAGAACAGGGGGAGAAATCCTCCCAAGAACAGGAGGAGAAATCCTCCGAAGAACAGGAGGAGAAATCCTCCCAAGAACAGGAGGATTAGAATGAGTCAGGCAGATAATATATTTATAGAAATGTGCAGGGATATACTGGAAAACGGGGTCAGTACGGAGGGTGAGAAGGTACGGCCGAAGTGGGAGGATGGAACCTTTGCTTATACAATTAAAAAGTTCGGTGTAGTAAACCGGTACAACCTATCGAAGGAATTTCCTGCTTTGACCCTGCGAAGAACCGCATTTAAGAGCTGTATTGATGAGCTGCTCTGGATCTGGCAGAAGAAATCCAATAACATCCATGACCTTAACAGCAATATCTGGGATGCATGGGCGGACGGGGAGGGCTCCATCGGAAAGGCTTATGGATATCAGCTGGGAGTAAAGCACAAATATAAAGAGGGCGAGATGGATCAGGTGGACCGGGTGATCTATGACCTGAAGAACAGTCCCTACAGCCGCAGGATTATGACGAATATCTATGTCCATCAGGATCTGCATGAGATGAGGCTTTATCCATGTGCCTATAGCATGACCTTCAATGTTACGAAGAAACGGGATAGCGAAAGGCTGGTCCTCAACGGTATCCTGAACCAGCGGTCCAATGACATTCTGGCGGCAAACAGCTGGAATGTGTGCCAATACGCTGTACTGCTCCATATGCTGGCGCAGGTTTGTGGCTTTGAGGTTGGAGAATTAGTGCATGTCATTGCGGATGCCCATATCTATGACCGCCATATTCCGATTATCCGGGAATTAATTGAACGTCCCACCTACGAGGCGCCGGCCTTCTGGATGAACCCGGATATTAAAGACTTCTACCAATTTACGGTGGAGGATTTTGAACTGCGTAATTATCAGCATGGCCCGAAGGTAGCACCGATCCCTGTGGCGGTATAATTCTGAAAGAATACCAAGCCTTAATAAAGAAGTCTTTTGGCGGATCATAAATATTAAATATGATTTACCATAGTTATGTTCAGAGTTCATATGTATT
>JARKQP010000875.1 GCA_029974875.1 Mobilitalea sp. | reverse complement strand
CTCCGGGTTCTCCTCCAGGATCAGGTTGTATTTGTTCATAACCGTAAGTGCATCATAATTATCATAGTCCAAGCGGACAAACTCTATCCCGGGATATTGCCCCGATATTTTCTTTAAGCCTGTAACCCTCTGCTCCAGATTCGGATAATCCTCCTCCCCTGACAGGATTGCTACCTTGGCCGTTCCTCCGGTAACCTCTATCAGCTTTTCACCCAGCAGGCTCCCAGCTTCCATATTATCCGTTCCCACATATAAATGCGGCGCGAAGTCTTCAATATCCGTATCTACAAAAATCACCTGGATTCCCGCCTGGACAGCATGATCCAAAGCCTGCAGATATTCCTCATTATTGATTCCCTGCACTACAAGTGCATCTACCTTTGCTGCGATGGCCCTGCTGACCAGCTCCGTCATCTGGCTGACATTATAATTAAGCTGGGGCAGGTCAACGCGCACGTCAATCACATCCCCATATTCTTTTCCTGCCGCCAAAATCCCGCCTGTTACTGAAGTCCAATAGCCTTGGTCACTATGTGGTATGATCGCGGTAATTCTTATCTTATCCTGAAACGCTGTGTCCTTTCCCGGCGTAAGAGCTTTTATCATAATTACAACAAGAATCAGGAATAGAAGAATTGCTATGACGAAAACCCTCTGAATTATCCTTTTCATTTCAAAACCCTCCCACCAATTATTTTAAATGAAAACGGGGCGGTTTCCTACTAAATTTTAATGGTTGCTGGAATATTTCCGTACATCAATTGCAATAGCCACAATAATAATCAGGCCTTTTACAACATATTGCCAATAAGAGCTCAGGCCGATAAAGGTCAGACCGTAATTAATGATGTTAAAAATAAGGACACCCATCACGACACCCGGAACAGTACCTACACCTCCGCCTGCGGAGCAGCCGCCGACGATACAGGAGGCAATGGCATCCAGCTCATAGGCTAAGCCGTAGCTGCTGGAGGCGCTGCCGGTTCTGGTGGCTTCCAGGCATCCCGCCAGGCCGTATAAGGCTCCGGCAATCATAAAGGTAATCATCAGGTTTTTAAATACATTAATACCGGATACCCTGGCTGCCTCCGGATTACCTCCGACAGCAAAGATTTCTTTCCCCAGGCAGGTCTTGGTCTGATAGATCCAGACAACAATTGCAGCTCCGACCGCTATGATGACCA
Organism: Mobilitalea sp.; assembly: GCA_029974875.1. Next base: position 1,704 of record JARKQP010000875.1, on the reverse strand, counting down.
GATAGGGGATTCCAAGCACCGAACCGGTTCCCACCCCGCTGAAGCTTTTTAAAAAACCGCCCAGGGGCTGGGAATTATTTGGCGCCTTGTTAAAATACAGGCAGTTCACCCCAAAGGCGATCATTTGCGTACCCAGGGTAGCCAGGAAGGCGGGAACCTTTAGCCTCGCCACAGTATAACCGTTGATGGCACCGATCCCCAGACCGACCAGCATGGCTGCCAGAATCGGAACAATTACCGGAAGCTCCGGCAGATTTGGCCAGAACTTATTGTAATAAGTAGCCTGCTGAGCCAGGGAGCCAGCCACAACGGCTGTCAGGCCGACGACGCGGCCACCGGACAAATCAGCCGAGCCGCAGACAATAATGAACATACAGCCCAGGGCTACCAGAATGCGGGTTGAGCTCTGGGTCAGAATATCCCGGAGCACCCTCAGGGAAAGAAACTTTGGTGATATACATGCGATTACGATGATGATCAATAGCATAATGATATATAGTGCATAGTTCATCAGGAACTTCTTAATATTTAAATTTTTTATATCCAGGTTTTTTACATTCATATCAAAACTCTCCTTTAGGCTGTTTCGTAGGTGCTGGCCAGATACATGATCCTTCTTTCCGTGATATCACCGCCCTCAAGAATTCCGGACAGATGCCCTTCACACATAACCATGACTTTGTCGGACATACCCATCAGCTCCGGCATTTCAGAGCTGATCATAATCACACTTTTTCCTGCCTGCGCCATTTCCTCCATAAGACAATATATCTCATACTTTGCTCCCACATCAATTCCTCTGGTAGGCTCATCCAGGATGAGAATATCCGGCTCCAGCAGCATCCATCTGCCGAGCAGGACCTTTTGCTGGTTACCGCCTGACAGGTTTCTGATCAGGGTCTTAATTCCAGGAGTTTTGATGGAAAAGGACTTCACGTACCGCCCGGCATCCTCCCTGCGGATCCTATCCTTTAAGAACAGCCTTCCCTTTGTATAATGTCTTGTATTTGCCGATTGCTTCGAGAGCACAATGTTTTCCATCACAGAAAGCATCGGTATGATTCCCGTGGTGCGCCGTTCCTCTGTGAGCAGCGCCATTCCGTGCTTAATCGCATCCTTTGGGCTTTTAATCTTTACTTCCTTCCCGTCAATGCGGAGGCAGCCGGTGGAAATGGGCCTGAGACCGAATAAGGACTCCATTAACTCTGTCCTCTGTGCACCTACCAAGCCTCCGATACCCAGAATTTCTCCTTTTTTTAGGGTAAAGCTGATATCTTTAAAGGAAGAAGGATTTGCAGAGGTGAAGCTTTCAACAACCAAATGCTCTTTGCCCGGCCGGTGCTTTTTCTCAGGAAAGCGCTGGGTCATCTCCCGGCCTACCATACGGTTTACAATGGTTTCCATCGTCAGCTCCGTTGCCGGCCAGCTTCCAATCAGACGGCCGTCACGCATAATGATAACCTCATCGGATATTTTAAGAATTTCTTCGATCTTGTGTGATATGTAGATAATGGCGACTCCCTGGGAGGTTAATTTCCGGATGATATGAAATAACAGCTCTGCTTCTGTTTCTGTAAGTGAAGAGGTGGGTTCATCCATGATAATGACCTTTGCGTTATAAGAAACAGCCCTTGCTATCTCTAACAGCTGGCAATGGGATACGGACAGCTCTCCCACCATGGTGCGCGGGTTAATATCGATTCC
>JARKQP010000098.1 GCA_029974875.1 Mobilitalea sp. | reverse complement strand
CTTATTCTCTTCCAAATCAATGCCATAAACCTTGAACAAAATCGCAAGATAGCGGTTATTTTCATTAAAGGTCAAATGCTCCTGCTTGGCCTGCTCAAGGATAGTCACACTGTCCGGCGCAATTTCTTTTGCAAGCACGTCACGCCAAAAGCGGCACACCCGTCTTCGCTCCTCCGCGTTCCATAGATCTGCCAGCTGCATGTTTTTATCCTTAACCCTTTTGTCATTTACCGCCTGAACCGCTTTTTGGAATACTGCAAACAATGCTTCCTGCGCTACCGGCTTTAACAGGTAATCCATAACACCTAATCCGATTGCCTGCTTGGCATATTGAAATGTGGCATAGCTAGTCAGCAAAATACTGACCGTAGGAAGGCCTCTTTCTTGCATCCACGTCAGCAAATCAAGCCCGCTTCCTTTGGGCATCTCAACATCGCAAAGAATGATATGAATGGTCTGCTCCTGTATAACCGCCTGGGCCTGCTTCATATTATAAGCGGTAAATACCTGGGTAACTCCCAAGGCTTCCCAATCCACGGAACATTTTACCCCTTCTGCACAATGAATCTCATCATCCACAATCAATACCTGTATCATCCTACACCCCCTATATGCTCCTGGCAGGTAAACAAATTCTGATATATGCTCCGCCTGTTTCCTGATGATTTGCAAACGCTATGCTTGCCTTATTCTGATATATCAGCTCCAATCTCTGCTGGACATTATAAATACCAAAATGCTCTCCCCTCTCGTCAAAAATACGCTTATGGCTATTTAAACACTCCAAAATTTTTTCCGGGAAGCCATCACCTGTATCCCAAATTTCTATATGGACAGCATCCATATTATTTTCCTTACAGCGCCTTACCCTCACATTGATTTCAGTAAGCTCACCCACCATCACCTGATACTTCACTGTATTTTCAATAAAGGTCTGGATCACCAGCGGTGGAACCATTACCTCTAAGGCTGTCTCTTCAATATCAAAATTGCACCTTATACTGTCAGCGAAACGAAGCTCCTGAATGCGCAGATAGTTTTTCACATATTCTATCTCCTTGTGTAAACAATCCAGGGAATTCCCCTCCATCGTATAACGGAGATGGTTTCCCAAATAAGTCGACATTTCTTGCACCAGGCTGTTCTTATTCATAATTGAAAGATTGTGGATCACATTGAGGCAATTGATATAGAAATGCGGATTGACCTGCAGCTTCATATATTGCAGCTCCGCCTTCTGTCTCTGCACCCTTTCCTCATAAACATCAATCTTTAGATCCTGGATTTGTTCAATCA
>JARKQP010000859.1 GCA_029974875.1 Mobilitalea sp. | reverse complement strand
CCTGTCCAAGATGTACTCCATCTGCATCAGCAGCAATTGTCACCTCAACGTTATCATTGATGATGAAGGGTACCTGGTATTTCTTTGTAAGTGCCTTGATTTCTTTGGCTTCTTTTACAAATTCCTCAAGCTCCAGGTCCTTTTCCCGCAGCTGTACTATGGTTGCTCCGGCGCGTAAGCTTTCCTCCACTTGCTCGGACAGCTTTCTTGATGCCAGCCATGTGCGGTCAGTTACTATGTATAATCGCATGTGTTCTTTCTTAATCTGCATTCTTAATCTCCAGCCCTCATCTTCATTCTTTATCCTTCATCCTTTACCCTTTACTCTTTGTCCTTCACCCTTTATCCTTGATCCTTTACCCTTTGCCCTCTATCCTTTGCCCTTCACCTTCCTCTTTCATTTTTGTCCTTCACCCTTTCTCTTTCATTCTTTGCCTTTCATCTTCATCCAATTCTGTATTTCTGCTCCCTCTCATAGCTAAGCTTTTTAAATCAAATTCCGTCTTTGCCCTCTTGTGCCGCCCAGCTGTCCATACTCCCCTTCTCTTTCCTTACATAACCTCAAGCCGGACTGCTTGATTCAGGCGTTTTGCATCCATATTACCCATAGCGTCGATGAGGTGCACACGGAAGGAGGCTGTTCCCTCCTGCCTTGCAATCATCTTCTCATAGGCCTGTTCCCCACAAATCCCCATCATAGCTACACCTGCTGCCGCTGCATCAAGTAAATTATCCGGGTTGGCAGCACACATCGCTCCTATGACCGCCGAAAGCATGCAGCCGGTGCCGGTGATACGGCTCATCACCGGCGTTCCGTTGCGGAGGATATATGCTCTTGCTGCATCTGTAACAACATCAATCACTCCGGTTATAACAATGATTGCCTTGGTTCTCTCTGCTAATTGCTTTGCAGAGGTTACGGCTGCCTCCAAATTATCCTCTGTTATTTTATCCTGCTGATCCGCATCCACGCCTTTAGTAGAAGCCGTGCCTTGGCTGATGCACTTAATCTCGGAAGCATTTCCCCTAATCACATCTACCTTTACCTCCTGCAGGAGCTTCACTGCTGTTGCTGTTCTTAATTTTGACGCGCCCGCACCTACCGGATCAAGAATGACCGGATGGCTTAATTCATTGGCTTTCTTCCCTGCAGCAAGCATGGATTCAATGGTTCTTTCATTCAGTGTACCAAGATTAATCACCAGCGAATTGCAAAGGGAGGTTATCTCTTCCACCTCATGGATAT
>JARKQP010000850.1 GCA_029974875.1 Mobilitalea sp. | reverse complement strand
AATCAGCTCAATAGTCCTGACCTTGATAATATCTATATTATTACCGGAGGTAAAATAAATCTGCCCGAGCATTTCATTGAGCATGGCCTTAGCACCGTTGATATTACCCGATAATACATCGCTGATCAGGGATTTCTCCATAGCATATTGTGTAACTGAGACAGGCCTGTCCTCTTCCTTAGTTGCCTGAATATATTCACCGATTTTTGCCTGCTGGAAGGCCTTCTCACTCAGCTCCTTCGTGCGCTCCGATTCTCCCGCCAATAGGTTCGTCACCAGCAAAAATAAAAGCTTGCTCAGATGCCTTGCCTGAAAGGGTTCAATGAGAGGAACCGCGGTCAATGCGGTGTAGAGCTTGCGGCGGTAATCCAGGCTGATATTATGCTTTTGTATGATACTGTCTACCAGGGTCATGTCCGGATAATCCAAAACAATAGGCCCGGCGAGTACGCTTCCCTGATAAGATTTCTCTTTAAAAATAGGCACTGTAAAATGAATCAGGCCTGCAGGACACAGATAAATATAGGATTCCCCCAGGTTAAGGGACATTTTGCAGGAATCCTGATGTGTTTTTGCACAGGGACAGTATTTACCCGTAGACTCCTGAAACAAGGAGCAATACTGGTAGGCCTGTCCAAACAGGCCAATCTGATTCCCCTCCTTATCCAGCAAAGTCAGGGTAATATTCGTTGCATAAGAATAGGTCTGAAGATTATTTTTCAGTATATCGATGAATTCCACACTAGCCTCCCTTCTGCCACTAGCCCGTAATATCCTTTCCAGGATGGCGGCGCAGCTTTTCTAAGCTTTCCGCTCTCTCTAATGCCCTATCTATGTTTTCACAGAAGTTCTCTACTCCGACCTCTTTATCAAAGCCTGCCTTTTTCATCATATGAAGGGGCTGCTCCTGGACATGGGAAAAGAGTAAGGTGATATGCTTTTTCTTACAAGCCTTCCATACACTGCGTAAGGAATGAAGTGCATTCACATCCATGGCGGGTACACTCCGCATCCGGAGAATCACGATTTTCACGCTGGAATTCAGCGAAATATTCATGAATTTATCCGCCGCCCCAAAGAACATGGGGCCATTTATTTCGTATACGATGGTATGGCTTGGAACCTTCTTTAGCCTGATATTTTCCGGGTCATTTAAATCATCCTCGCCGGTTTCATCCTCCGCATCCTTCCATTGCTGGACATCGGTCACCTCCGCCATCCTCTTCATAAAAAGAACTGCTGCCATCAGGATTCCTATCTCGATTGCAACCACCAGGTCAAAGATAACTGTCAGGGCAAAGGTTGTGAGAAGAACCAGGATATCGCTCTTTGGTGACTTCTTAACCAGCTCTACAAATTCCCTCCACTCACTCATATTATAAGCAACCATGAAAAGGATTGCTGCGATGGTGGGCATGGGAATTAAGGATGCATAGGGCATTAACACCACTAAAATTAATAATAGTGTAACGGAGTGCACCATTCCGGCGATGGGAGTGCGCCCTCCATTTTTTACATTCGCAGCAGTCCTTGCGATGGCGCCTGTGGCAGGAATTCCACCAAATAAGCTGGAGAAGATATTCCCCGCGCCCTGTGCCACCAGCTCCATATTGGATCTGTGCTTACTTCCTATCATACCATCTGCCACAACACATGACAACAGGGATTCTACACCTGCAAGAATGGCAATGGTAACCGCATCCGGTATCAGGCTCTTCACTATGGCGAAGCTCACCCTCGGTACTTGGACCTCCGGAAGCTTTGACGAGATCTCATACAGGCTTCCAATGGTGTTTACCTCCATGTCAAATAGCTTAACCACCGCGGAGGCCGCTAATACGGCAATCAGGGATGCCGGAATCCTATGGTTCAGCTTTGGCCATAGGATCAGGATCGCCAGGGACAACGCCCCTATAACCAATGCCGAGAGGTTCAGGCTGGCAATGCTGTGGACGCATTCCAGCAGTTTTTCCATCGTCTCAACGGGACTTGTCTGAAACGTAAGTCCAAAAAAATCCTTAATCTGTCCTATAAATATAGTTACGGCAATCCCTAAGGTAAAGCCGGTGGTGATTGTATACGGTATGTAACGCAGTAATCTTCCAAATTTCAATAAACCCATAAAAATTAAAATGACACCGGCCATTAAGGTCGCTACTGCAAGACCCGCCATCCCCTGCCTTGCCACAACTCCTGCTACAATCGTTGCAAATGCCGCTGTTGGTCCTGAAATCTGCACACGGCTTCCACCCAGGAAGGATATCACAAATCCAGCCACAATCGCTGTGTAAAGACCTCTTTCCGGCGTTACTCCGGATGCCAGCGCCAATGCAATGGATAGGGGCAATGCAATGATTGCCACAATAATGCCTGCAACTACATCCTTAATAAACTGCTGTTTCGTGTAGGTTTTCATGACCGAAAACAACTTTGGCTTCAATTTTTCCATTTTTATCTGTCTCCCTATTATTTTCATCTGCTTAATCATAGCCCTGATTTCTTGGTTTTTCAAGCATTTATTAAAATTTTATAAACTTTTGTCGAATTTTATTGTATTAGAGCTAAAACCATGTTCCCCTCCCCCCTAAACAGGGATCCTATTCCCTTCTCCGCTTTCTTTTCTAGCTATCTCTTACAAAGTTACCAGTATTTAATCCTAGAAATCTATTTAAAACATGTTACAATAATATAGTATCAATTATAACTCTTTACTCTATGATGGAGGTCATTTCATGAAACGAATCCTATTGATAGCCCTAGCCGGTATCCTCTTGCTTGGTGTTATTTTTGTCGGTAATAAATACCTTATAAAAGAACCATCCGATATGACCTACCGCTCATTTTTAGATGCAGTCAAAGACCAGCAGGTCCAGGAGGTCGTATTCAGCCAGGATGGAAATACCTTTGAAGCAACCTTCAAGGATGAATCTGAAAAATATATTGTAACTAACCCAAAGACGGATGACTTCACACAATATCTGTTAATGAATGATATTACAGTCAGCTATGGCAAGGAAAATTCCGCCTTTACGGCACTAAAGGTGATTCTTCTGCTTGGCCTGGCCGGCGGTATGTTTGTATTCCTGCGCAACGGCGGAAATGCAAAGGAATTAATCAGGGACGCGAATAAAAAGAAGGTCCAGTCCGCACCGGCAGTCACCCTTGCCCAGGTTGCAGGTAATATGGAAGCAAAGTCCATGGTGGAGGATATCATCTCCTTTATCAAGGAGCCCGATAAATATGCGGATGTCGGCGCACGGATGCCAAAGGGTCTCTTATTGTACGGGCCTCCCGGAACGGGAAAAACCCTGATGGCAAAGGCAATTGCCGGCGAAGCAAATGTTCCCTTCTATGCAATGAGCGGCTCCGACTTTGTCCAGATGTATGTCGGTGTCGGCGCCAGCAGGATCAGGAGCCTGTTTAACAAAGCAAAAAAGAGCGAGAAGGCTGTTATCTTCATTGATGAGATTGATGCCATCGGCAAAACGCGTGCCCGCAACACCTCCGCCAGCAATGATGAACGGGATCAGACCTTGAATGCCCTTCTTACGGAGTTGTCCGGCTTCCACGAGAACCAGGGGATTATTGTCAT
>JARKQP010000840.1 GCA_029974875.1 Mobilitalea sp. | reverse complement strand
TCAATACCTTTCTATGTATGTATATTTCCGACGGGAGTGACTTATGTTACAAAATAAGAAAAGCCCCAAATTGATTTAAACCACATTTCCCAAGAATTGTGAGGAATCTTCTTTTACATTTCAAGGGAAATAATTTTATATTATGAAGGAAATAGCAAAACATAAGGAAATATTTTTGAAGGAATTCTTCATAGGAAATACCAAGAAAAAATACTTCATAGGAAATACCAAGAAAAAATATTGACAGGATTTAGACGAAGTGATATAGTATAACCAAGTAATTTAATAGGAATTAAAATGGTAGGAATTAAAAAAGTATGGATTAATTTGATAGATAATTAGGAATTAATCCGTCAGGAAATAAGGCCATAAAGAGATGGGGAGTAATATCCTCATAGGCCAGAAGGAGGTAGTAGGATATGAAGTTATCTACCAAGGGCAGATATGGTTTACGGGCGGTTTTAGATCTTGCGGTTCACGCTGATGACGAGGCCATAGCCCTTAGTCAGATTGCTGAACGACAAAGTATATCGATAAACTATTTAGAACAGCTGATTGCCAAGCTGAAAAAGGCGGGAATTGTGACAAGCATCCGGGGAGCGCAAGGCGGTTATAAGCTTGCCCTTCCGGCGGAGGAAATTTCCGTTGGAGATATCCTAAGAGCCCTTGAGGGCGACTTAAGCCCTGTGGATTGTTCCATGGTAACCAGCAATGAAGGTAATTGCAGCAATGCGGATTCCTGTGTAACAAAATATGTTTGGAAGCGTATAAGTGATAGTATAAATGACGCAGTGGATGCAATAAAGCTTTCTGAACTGGTGGCCGAAAGCAGGAAGGTTCAAGCTGGAATAGGTACGACAGACACCAAGGCGAAACAAACATGTGGAAATAGTGTGAAATGAAAATCATTTCACATCCGGCATTGAGTGACCTGACGGTCAAATGTCCGTTAGCGTGAAATGAAGATCATTTCACATCCGGCATTGACTGGCCTGACGGCCAAATGTCCGTTAATATTATATATTAGGAGATGACAACATGGAGAAGAAGATATATCTTGATAATGCGGCTACAACAAAAACCAGGCCGGAAGTTGTGGAGGCAATGCTCCCTTACTTTACAGATTTATTCGGTAATCCTTCCAGCGTTTATGAATATGCAACACAGAACAAGAAGGCCATCGATGATGCAAGGATCACAGTAGCCAAAGTGATTGGTGCGGATCCCTCCGAGATTTATTTTACCGCCAGCGGCACCGAGGCGGACAACTGGGCATTAAAGGCTGCACTGGATGCTTATGGGGACAAGGGCAACCACATCATTACCTCCAAGATTGAGCATCATGCAATCCTTCATACCTGCGAATATTTAGCGAAGCATGGCTATGAAGTGACCTATGTGGATGTTGATGAAAATGGTATCCTTAAGCTGGACCAGTTAGAAAAGGCAATCCGTCCGACAACCGTATTAATCTCAGTCATGTTTGCAAATAATGAAATTGGTACAATCCAACCGGTTAAGGAAATCGGTGAGTTCGCAAAAAAGCATAATATCCTGTTCCACACTGATGCTGTACAAGCATATGGACAGGTACCGATAGATGTAAAGGAATTAAACATTGATATGCTGAGCGCCAGCGCCCATAAGCTGAATGGCCCGAAGGGAATTGGTCTGCTCTACATCAGAAAAGGTGTTAAGATCCGCTCCTTTATCCATGGCGGTGCCCAGGAAAGACAAAGGCGTGCCGGAACCGAGAATGTACCGGGGATCGTAGGCTTTGGTAAAGCCGCAGAGATCGCCTTGGCAACCATGAAGGAGAGGACGGATAAGGAAATTAAATTAAAGGAGCTGTTAATGAAGCGTGTGCTGGCTGAGGTTCCATTTGTCCGTGTGAACGGGGATAAGGTCAGGAGGCTGCCCAATAACATTAATTTTAGCTTCCAGTTCATTGAAGGCGAATCCCTTCTGATCATGCTGGATATGAAGAACATCTGTGCATCCAGCGGTTCGGCCTGTACCTCAGGCTCCCTGGATCCTTCCCATGTACTTCTTGCAATCGGCCTGCCCCATGAAATAGCCCACGGCTCCTTGCGCCTGACCTTGAGTGAGGAGAATACGGAGGAGGAAATCAATTATACCGTTGACCAGATCAAGGAAATTGTGGATAAGCTCCGTCAGATGTCACCTCTTTACGAGGACTTTATGAAAAAGAAATAGTGTGGAATACAGAGCATTTCACATCTGGCACCCCGTGGCCTTGCGGCCAAATGTCCGTTAGTGTGAATAAATTACGGTATATAGAAATGCAGGAACCATGCCATTATTTCATGGCGTTTTGTTCTATATGAGGGCATGGATATAAGAAGGAACAAGTATTAATTTTAACAGTGGAGGAAATATTATGTATACTCAAAAGGTTATGGATCATTTTACAAACCCAAGGAATATGGGAGAAATAGAGAACGCAAGCGGTGTTGGCACCGTAGGTAATGCAAAATGCGGGGATATCATGAGGATCTATCTTGATATTGCCCCGGATGGCATCATTAATGATGTTAAATTTAAGACCTTCGGCTGTGGTGCAGCAGTTGCAACCAGCAGCATGGCAACAGAGCTGGTAAAGGGAAAATCAGTGCAGGAAGCCCTCCAGGTTACCAATAAGGCAGTTATGGAAGCATTGGATGGCCTGCCTCCGGTAAAGGTCCACTGTTCCCTGCTTGCAGAGGAAGCAATTCATGCAGCCCTCTGGGATTATGCGGAGAAGAACGGGATCAAGATCGAAGGGCTGGAGAAGCCGAAGTCTGATATCCATGAAGAGGAAGAGGAAGTAGAATATTAATGGAAAAAGTAGTAGTCGGAATGTCGGGAGGTGTGGATTCCTCCGTTGCGGCATACCTTTTAAAAAAGCAGGGCTATGATGTCATCGGTATTACCATGCAGATATGGCAGGAGGAGGATGCCTGCTCCATAGAGGAAAATGGCGGCTGCTGTGGCCTCAGTGCAGTTGAAGATGCAAGACGGGTGGCGGCAGTTCTTGACATTCCCTATTATGTGATGAACTTCAAGCAGGAATTCAGGACCAATGTCATCGATTATTTTGTCGGTGAATACCTGCAGGCAAGAACACCTAATCCCTGCATCGCCTGTAACCGCTATGTGAAATGGGAAGCATTATTAACGCGCTCCTTAAGGTTAGGGGCTTCCTATATTGCGACCGGGCACTATGCAAGTATAACGAAGCTTCCTAATGGCAGGTATACCATCAAGAAATCAGTTACCCAGGCAAAGGATCAGACTTACGCCCTATATAATCTGACCCAGCACCAATTAGCCCATACCTTAATGCCGGTAGGCGAATTTGCCAAGGATGAGATCAGGGCATTGGCGAAGGAGCTGGCTCTGCCGGTTGCAAATAAACCGGACAGTCAGGAGATTTGCTTTATTCCGGATAATAATTATGCGGATTTTATCGAAAATTATCTCGTAGAAAATGAGAAATCCTTAGTTAACCAGGGAGACGCCTCTTTGGATAAATCGGATTACTCAGGCTTGCAGCCAGGCAATTATGTAAATACAGCCGGGGAAATCCTTGGAACCCATAAGGGGCTTGTACATTACACCGTCGGACAACGCAAGGGACTTGGGATTGCAATGGGACAACCAGTCTTTGTAATAGAGTTAAGGCCGGGAACCAATGAAGTGGTACTCGGTAATGCAAATGAAGTATTTTCAGACCGTCTAAGGGCCAACCGCTTGAATTTTATGGCAATCCCTGATTTAGAAGGTGAGCTGGAGGTTGAGGCAAAGATCCGGTATAGCCACAAGGGAGCTAAATGTATTATCCGCAGAACCGGTGAAGATGAGGTGCTTTGTATTTTTGAAGAGCCACAGAGAGCCATTACACCGGGACAGGCAGTGGTCTTTTACCAAGGAGATTATGTGGTCGGTGGCGGAACGATTATGAAGTAGCGAAAGCCGGCCCTCCACAGCTATCCTAGGAGATTATTATGCAATATGAAGCAAATAGCCCGGAGGAGTATCTTACAGCTTTTCAAAACTGGGCTGTCCTCCCGCGAAGGTAGCATAATACTTGTAGCCAAGGGAGCGCAATAAATCGGGGACTAAATGGAAATCATAGCAAAGATGCTCCGGTTTATGGGCATCGGAGCCTATGGTAATCAGTTCTCCTCCCAGCTCCCGGTATCTTTTCAATATTTCAGGCTTTGGATGCGGGTAGCTAAGCCCGAATTTTAGGCCGGCAGTATTGACTTCAATTCCTTTTCCATAAGAAATAATTGTCCTGAGCACTTCGTCCAAAAGGTCGGAGTAATCCAGGTAGGAGTAGTCATATTTGGAGGCTGGAGAAGCCTTTTGTCCAACCTTCTCTTTTGGTACGTAACGGACAATATAATCAATATGGCCATAGACATGAAAGCCCTGATATGCCTCACAATTCGTGATAATCGATTCGAAATAACGGTGTATTGCGTCAAATACGGTCCGGTTTTCCCAGTACTCTGCAGTGTATGGATCCATACGGTCAACCACATGGGAGGAACCGATAATAAAATCAAAGGGATATTGCTTAATCAAATCAGCATGCCGTGCTGCCAGATGGGGTTGAAGGCCTAATTCTATTCCGATTTTAAGGTCGATTTTCTTATGGTACAGCCTCTTTAATTCCTCCAGCTTCTCCATATACTGATCCGGGTCAAAGACAAAGCTGTAGCCCAGCCCCTGCGGATAATCATAATCCATATGGTCCGTGATACAGAGCTTTTTTAAACCCAGCTTAATCGCCTGCTCCACCATCTGCTCTGCCGGAGCGGTGGAATCGCTGGAAAAATCCGAATGTACATGGTAATCTGCTAGCAGCATAATGTCCTCCTTACAAAAATACAGTCAATGTCCAGGCGTATCTCCTGGACATTTTATCAATAGTCTTTATCCCTATCTGTTTTAAGCTCCCTTATCTATAAGCTCCCTTATCTATAAGTTCCCTTATCTATAAGTTTTCTTATTTATAAGTTTTCTTATCTATAAGTTTTCTTATCTTATAAGTTTTCTTATCTTATAAATTTTCTTATCTTATAAGTTCCCTTGTCTATAAGTGTCCTTATCTTATAAGCTCTCTTATCTTATGTGTCCCTTATCTATAATTGTTCGATGTCGGTAATATCAGTTGGTGAAACCATGGAATAATTAGTGTAATACACTACGAAGCCGGGTTTTCCTCCGGCAGGCTTCTTTACGTTCTTTTTCAGGGTATAATCAATCTCAACCTTATCCGCATCCCTGGCGCTGGAATAGTAAGCCGCGAGCCGGGCTGCTTCCTCATAAGTCCTGTCCGGAAGCTCCTTTCCCTCAGCCTTTACGATAACGTGGGAGCCTGCTATTTTCTTAGCATGGAACCATAGGTCCCCGCCCTCCGCAAAATGAAAGGTCAGCTCCTCATTCTGGTAGTTGTTCTTTCCGACATACATATGGAAGCCGTCGGAAGAAATATAGTGGAATGGCTTGCTCTTTACACCTGATTTCTTCATGTTGGCCTTCTTTTCCAGCTTCTTGGAACCGCTGGTAAACCTGCGCCGGATATATCCGTATTCTGTCAGCTCCTGCTTTAATGCCGTCAGGTCATCCTCCTCCGTTGCAATATCAAGAGCCGTCTTAATAGAATCCAAATGCT
>JARKQP010000796.1 GCA_029974875.1 Mobilitalea sp. | reverse complement strand
TTTTCAAAAACAGAACACAAAGTAAACATAATTTGTTGTTAAACTGTTCTTATCAAAAGGAGATAACAGGATAATACCTGATCAAACAAATTTAGATAAAATTTTGAAAGGAGCGTTTTTTATGAACAACGAATTTAATGGTCAACCAGATGGATACACCGATAGAAATATGGATCCGAAGAACATAAATACGGATAACAGCAATAGTATAGGAAACGGTGAATTAAGCGGCAATGGCATGAGCAATGATGATGTAGGTAATAGCTGGGTAAACAATAACAGCATGAGTGATGATGGTGCAGGTGATAACAGGATAAATAATAACAGCATGAATAACGATGGTGCAAATAGTAAAGGTATAAATGGTGATGGTGTAAGTAATTATGGTATCAGCAATAATAGTGCAGGCGTGGAGGACGGGAACGGCAGCAGGTATCCGGGATATGAAACACTACCCCCCGCAGCATATTCATCCGGCCGGGATGCGGCAGATGTACAGACAGGAAAGAGCCGTAAAAAGAGAAGGGTGCCCGGATTTGTAAAGCTGGTTGCCGCAGCAATGGCCTTTGGAATTATTGCAGGCGCTGCCTTCCAGGGCTACTATGCAGTCACTACCTTAGGAAGCGGTAAAGACAACCCAGGCGGTATGAACCCACAGGCAACTGTAACGGAGGCAACGGATAAGAATTCCGCGGTAGCGGAAACAACCTCCACGGGCGGAGTTGTGGCAGATGTATCTGATGTTGTAGCAAAGGCAATGCCGTCCATCGTGGCGATTAATGCCACCGTTACGACGACGGGCTATGATTTCTTTGGAAGAAGCTACGATCAGGAAGCCCAGGGCAGCGGTTCCGGTATTATCATCGGACAGGATAGTTCTACCCTGTATATTGCCACCAACAACCATGTAATTTCAGGAGCTAGCGATGTCCAGATTGTATTTGCGGATGATTCCACAGCAACGGGTACGATTAAGGGAGCGGATGCAAATTCCGACCTGGCTGTAGTAACCGTTGACATGAATAGTTTATCCAAGGATACAGCAGAGGCAATTAAGATGGCGACTCTCGGTGACTCGGAGGATGTAAAGGCTGGGGAGATGGCGATCGCAATCGGAAATGCCTTAGGCTACGGACAGTCGGTAACCGTTGGCTATATCAGTGCGGTAAACCGGAAGGTGGATATTAACGGCCAGTCAATGACCCTCCTCCAGACGGATGCGGCGATCAATCCGGGTAACAGCGGAGGTGCCTTATTAAATGCGGCAGGGCAGGTAATCGGTATCAACTCCATAAAATATGCATCGGAGGAAATAGAGGGCATGGGATATGCTATTCCGATTTCCAAGGCAGTCCCCATCATTAATGAGCTAATGAACCGTGAGGTCGTAGCAACAGGGGAGCAGGGCTTCTTAGGAATTGATGCATCCACAGCCCAGGAAGTGACACAGGCTTATGCGGAACGCTTCAATATGCCCATAGGTGTGTATATCAACGATGTCATCGAAAGTTCTCCGGCAGAAGCTGCAGGCCTAAAGCGGGGTGATATCATTACCGGACTGGACAGCTCCAAGGTTGAGACCATTGATGACCTGGTCAGCGCCCTCAGCTTCAAAAAGGAAGGACAGAAGGTCAACCTGGTGATCCAGGCAAAGGAAAATGGCGAATATGTAGAAAAAACCCTGTGTGTGACCTTAGGTAAGAAGAATTAAGTCCTGGAGAAAAATAAGATAGGCCAAAATATAATAAAAAGTAATAAAGAAAATAAAATT
>JARKQP010000775.1 GCA_029974875.1 Mobilitalea sp. | reverse complement strand
CTTTACCTTCCTGTTGCCCTATCTGGCAAATTACCTGCGCCAGGTACGGAGTGCCATGCTGGATTGTATCCGCCAGGATTATGTGCGCACGGCACGGAGCAAGGGGGCAAAGGAGAGCGTCGTAATCTACCGGGATGCCCTGCGCAATGCACTGCTTCCGATTATCACGCTAACTGGGGGCATCTTTGCCAGCATGATCGGCGGTGCAGTTATGATTGAAAAGGTATTTGCCTTCCCGGGTATCGGCTATAAGATTCTGGAGGGGATTAATAACCGTGACATGCCGACGATTTTGGCCTGTACCATGATCCTATCCCTATTCACCATCGGAGCCCAGCTCGTTATCGATATCAGCTATGCTTTGGTTGATCCCCGTATCCGGGCGACCTTTGCGGGGAGGAAGAAAATAAAAAAGCTTGAGGCTGTAAAGGCAACAGGGGGAGGAGAGTAGAATGGCAAAAATGACAGAGATGAAAGATACAGAGACGAAATCTACAGATATAAAGACTATGGATGCAAAAACTACAGACGCAAAGACCGTAGATACAAAGATCACAGATACAAAGACCGCAGATACAAAGATCATAGATACAAAAACTACAGAGATAAAAACAACAGTCAGAAAAAGGACAAAAAAGCGCAGCCAGGCGGCAGAAACCTGGGCACGCCTTAGGACACAGCCCCTCGCCATGTTTTCATTGGGAGTTGTGGTGCTGTTAGTCTTGGTAGCCATATTCGCAGACCTTATCTGTCCCTACAGCCTGGCAATTAAGCAGGTTGCGGCGGATAAGCTACAGCCTCCGGGAACTCCGGGGCATATCCTGGGGACGGACAATTTTGGGCGTGATATTTTGGCCAGGATCATACATGGTGCGCGCACTGCTTTACAAATTGGAGTTATTTCAGCATTTCTCTCCGTTATTGTATCTACCTTCCTCGCCAGCCTCTGCGCGATGATCGGGGGAATTGTAGACAATAGCATTATGAGAATTATTGATGTTATCAGCTGTATTCCCAGCCTTGTGCTGGCATTAGCCATCTGTGCAGCCCTTGGAAACGGCATACCACAGCTGATCGTCGCTTTATTTTTCTCGGGTCTTCCCATGCATACCAAGATGATACGCAGCGTTGCCCTGGGTGTGGCGAAAATGGATTACATAGAATCCTCTGTTGCGCTGGGTGCGAGTCCGGGCTACATTATGCTCCGCCATCTCTTTCCAAATCTGACAAGCATCATTATTATCAATGGTACTGCCCAGATTTCCATGAATATTATGATGGGCGCAACCCTGGGCTTTGTTGGACTGGGCGTGAAGGCGCCTACACCGGAATGGGGCACCATGCTCTCCGGCGGGCTGAGCTACATGATGCGTAACCAGTATATGGTTCTTGTGCCAGGTATCGTCCTGGCATTGGCAGCGTTGTTTATTAACACCTTTGGGGACTGCCTAAGGGATGCATTAGATCCAAAACTTAAGGGCAAGGCATAGGAGGTTTGCGATGAGTGAAAAATTGCTTGAAATTAAGAATTTTAATGTCAGGTATACGACTGACAAGGTCATTTCCAGGGCTGTTAACCATGTGAACCTGACCATCCACAAGGGTGAGGTTCTGGGGCTGGTGGGGGAGACCGGAGCCGGAAAGACCTCTACAGCACTTGCGATTCTTGGGTTGCTCCCAAAGTATACCTCTGAGGTTGACGGAGAGATTATTTTTGAAGGGGAAAACCTGGTCGGGGCAAAGGAAAAGAAGCTGAGGGCGATCCGGGGAAAGAAGATATCCATGATTTTTCAGGATCCCATGACGAGCTTAAATCCGGTGTTCCGGGTAGGGGAGCAGATCGCAGATGTGATTAAGTTCCATGATAGTAAGCTCAGCCATGGGGAGGTCGCAGAGAAGGTGGACAACATCTTAAAGATGGTCGGCATCCCTGCCTCCAGGAAGGGCGAATATCCCCACCAATTCTCCGGCGGCATGAAGCAGCGCGTCATGATTGCCATCGCAATCGCATGCAACCCTGACCTGTTGATTGCAGATGAGCCTACGACGGCATTGGATGTGACGATCCAGGCCCAGGTTATTAAGATGATGAGAGGTCTCCAGAAGGAGCTTGGCTCCTCGGTCCTGCTGATTACCCATGATTTAGGGATCGTGGCAAATTTCTGCGACAAGGTTGCCATTATGTACGGCGGTGAAATCGTAGAAAATGGAACCCTGGAGGATGTATTTGATAAAAGCCGCAAGCACCATCCCTATACGGAGGGATTGTTTGCATCCCTTCCGGACATCACGACACGTACAGAGCGTCTGACACCGATCAAGGGTCTGACGCCCCATCCTTCTGAATTGCCGGAGGGCTGCAAGTTCCATCCACGTTGTCCTTATTGCATGGACATTTGCAGGAGTAGTGACAATCCGCCCCAGCACCAGAATGGAACCCATATGATTCAATGTCATTTGTTTACCGGGCAGAATGGAGGATTACTATGAGCGGCAAGGTGTTGCTGGAATGCATAAATTTAAAAAAGTATTTTGATACGCCGGGGGGCACGCTCCATGCGGTGGATGATGTCAGCTTCAAGCTCCGGGAAGGGAAAACCCTTGGCGTAGTGGGGGAATCCGGCTGCGGAAAATCAACCCTCGGAAGGACGATTTTACGTCTGACTCCCCCCACAGGAGGAAAAATCATCTTTGACGGTGAGAACATCACGGAGAAAAATCCCAAGGAGATGATTCAGCTTCGTCAGAAGATGCAGATGATTTTCCAGGATCCTTTTTCTTCCCTGGATCCAAAGATGACCGTTTCGCAGATCATCGAGGAGCCTCTGCGCATCCATAAGGTATATAAGAGCAAGGAGGAGCGCTCAAAAAGGGTGAATGAATTGATGGAGATTGTCGGCCTGGATGACCGTTATGTGAATATCTATCCCCATGAACTGGACGGCGGACGCCGCCAGCGTATCGGGATTGCCCGTTCCATCGCCCTGAATCCGAAGTTCATCGTTTGTGATGAGCCGGTTTCCGCATTGGATGTGTCCATCCAGGCGCAGATCTTAAACCTGATGATGGATCTGAAGGAGGAATTCGGGCTTACATATATTTTTGTTACCCATGATTTATCTGTCGTAAAGCATATCAGCGATGATATTTTAGTGCTGTATCTAGGACAAATGGTAGAAATGACAAGCTCGGACCGGCTGTTTGAGAATCCGGTGCATCCGTATACTAAGGCTTTGCTGAGTGCGATTCCGATCCCGGATATTACCTTCAAGGGGAAGGAAGCGGAGGTTATGAAGGGAGAGGTGACCTCGCCCATTGAGCCGCCGGAGGGCTGCCGGTTTGCGGTGCGCTGTTCCATGCCTTCAGAGCGTTGCTTTAAGGAGACGCCGGAGTTTGTGGAGGTGGAGGAGAATCACTTTGTGGCTTGCCATAAGTGTAAGAAGTGAGGATATGTATTTGGAGGACGCTATGGGGGAAAAGTTGAAGGTTTTGTTGATTACCGGGATTGTGACGGATGAGCATGATCCGAAGATGAATCCGATGATTCGGTTTATGCTGGAGTCGACGGGGCGGTTTGAGGTTAGGATTACGGAGGAGTTTACTGGTGCGACGGCGGAGACGTTGGCCAGGTATGATGCGGTATTTATTAATTATGATGGTAAGGCCAATGTGGAGACTCCTTTTATAGGATGGGGTGACAGTGCGGAAAAGGCGCTTTATGAGTATGTGAGAAATGGCGGGGGCGCTGTTGTCTACCATTCTTCCTTTATTAAGGGGGAACCGGCGTTTCCGGAGGAATATGTAAGGCTTGTTGGCTGTGATTTTGATTTTACCACAGGCCGTAAATCCCCGAAATTAGAGGTGATTGTTGATATGAACAATGGGGTACATGAAATTACCAGGGGATGCCCCCAGTCCTGGATGACTGCCCAGGAGGATTTCTTTGTCAATATGACATGGCTTCCTGAGGCTCCTGTAACAGTACTTGCTACAATACGGGATGATATCGCAGACTATACCCCGGAAAAAACTCAGTCCCATAGGCGAAGTGAATTTGAGAATATTGATTTGAATGCCCTTCCTGGCATTAATACGGACCAGCCGGTGGCCTGGATCCATAATTTTGGCAAGGGCCGTGTCTTTACCACCTCCATCGGCCACGGACCGGATACGTTGAAGAGGCCTGCCTTTACGGGACTTTTATGCCGTGCAACGGAGTGGGCTGCCAGCGGTGAAGTTACCATTCCATATCCAGAATTAGGCGGTGAGAAAAGGCTGCGCTGCTGGCCATATTATTTGGATATGAATTGGAGTGAATTTGCGAAGATAACTTCCTTTTAATGCTCTTTCTAATGCAGCTTCTGATGCTGTTTCTGATGCGATTTTTGATGCTACGATGGCGGTCATTTGAAACATATCATTTGGAACATATCATTTGGGACATATAAAATAAAGTGAGCAAAACTAAATTTAAGTATATAAGGAGAAGGACAAAGCAATGAAAGTATTAGGATTATCATTTGGTAGAAAAAACGGAAACTGTGACATGCTTTTAAAGCAAGCCCTGCTGGGAGCCCAAAGCACCGGGGCAGAGGTTGAATATATTAATACCTGTAATTTAAAAATTGACCGCTGTACCGGCTGCGGTGCCTGCGACAAGGTCAGGGAAAAGGGAGGTATGTCCATTTGCATCCAAAAGGATGATTTTGCATTCGTGGAGGATGCAATTATGGAGGCAGATGCAATTATTGCGGCTGCTCCGGTCTATAGTGTGGGTCCGGTGGGACAATATAAAAACCTTTGTGACAAAATGGGGGCTTCCCATGACCGCTGTGCCCTGATCAGGGAAAATGAGCGCAGGCGTGAGCTGGGGTGGAGTGAGGACAGGATGATAGCCCGCAAATATTTTAAAAACCGTCCCCTTGGTCTGATTTCTGTTGGCGGGGCAAGGACACCGGGCTGGACCTCCATGGGACTATCCGGCATGCATATCCTTGGTTTTTCTAATCAGATGATCCCGGTTGATGCAATCGATGCTTACGGAATGGGAGACAGGGTTAACCCGGTCTTTGACCGGGAATTCATGGCACGCCTTTATAGACTGGGTACAAACATTGGCAACGCACTAAAGCTGCCGGAAGAAGAAACCGAATGGATGGGCGACCATGAAGGAGTATGTCCCGTATGCCACTGTAACCAGCTGACGGTCAGGGAAGGTGTGACTGTGGAATGCACAGTGTGTGGCATGGTGGGGGAATTGGATATAAAAGATGGTAAAATCCAAGTGGAATATCCCGAGGAACAATTCAACCGCTCCAGATACCGTATCGGTGGACTGATCGAGCACAATGATGAAATCAGAAGCATGAGGTCATTTGCAATGATGAAGATGGAGAAGGATGGGCATAGGATCCCTGCGCTGCTGGAACCATTGAATATAATAAAAGAGGTTAAGAAACCGGTTTAGTTAAAAAGCTTTCTATCACAAATTAGATATGTTTCATGAACATCCCATGGTAGCAAACAGCCAAACAGTTACGTATGATACGTCTGTTTGGCTGTTTGTGGTTCTTTAGGCTATAATTTGAAGAATTATATTAATGAAGAATCTGTTTCTAATCACCTCGATTGTCTAAAAAGACAAAATTTATAGATATAAATCAGAAGACAATTCTTTTAGTTTCGCTATATCCGTAATGAGGTAGTTCTTTTTCTCCTTCTGTAAAATTCCTTTTTCGCTCAAGGAGCTGAGGGTGCGTTCCAGGTGCCTGTAGCTCGTACTGAGGATATCGGCTGTTTCCTGAAGATTAATCTTAAATATCAGGACCTTTACCCCATCCCGTACAACAGCTTCCATAGAAGCGTTGATATAGGCACACAGCCTGTTTTCCAACGGATATAAAAGATTAAGGGAGCTATTGGAAGAGGCATGGCATAGCTTTGTGGACAGATATTCGGATATCCATCTTAAAAATGTCGTATCCTTAAATAGCTTTTCCTTGGTATAAGCAAGCATTAGGGAAATGCAATAGGAATCATGGACAGCCTGGATGGTGACATAGGGATTTGATTTATTAAACAGCTCCAGATCCCCTAATAATTCAAATTTACTATAAATATACAAAAGATGGCTCTTACCATTGCTCAAGGTAGTGATGACCTTTGTCCTTCCGTGGATGAAAAAGTATAGATTGTAGATGTCATCCTTGCGGGAATAGATATACTCACCCCGGTTGAATTTTACCAGCTGCATATATTTGCGGTATTGTGAAAAATCTGTAAAAATCTTTTCTATATTATACTTTTTAATATAAAAATCTAATTTCGATTCATCATTAATTATTTCCATAGAAGGATCCCTCTCTGTTAATTGGATTACTTATAAATTTTACTGGCTTAGCTTCTTGTGAATTAGTAAGCTTGACTGCTGTTTTTGATTAAAAAGAGCTATAGAAAGTGAGAGACAGCAAAGGAATAAAAAATGGGTCAATTAGGACATATGTCGTAAATATTGTTAGGATAATTATGACATATATCCTAACAAATATCAAGGGTAAATGGTAATATGGATTTATAAGAAATGCACATAAATAGTCTTTGATGCACGCTTGATATGTAATATGTGCATAATAAAATTTTAATAGGAGGTACATGGTATGAAAAAACGGCGGGGAAAATTACTATGCTTTATTATTGTGGGAATGATGGTGGCTGCGGTGTTGGGCGGCTGCAGCAATGCTGCAGCCGGAGGGGATAAGGAAGCGTCTTCCCAAACAGGTACGGCACCGGATTCGGTAGGGGACACAACAACTGGCCCGGGTTATACGGTCAGCGGCAACATATGGGGGCAGGGAGTTAATGCCTTGGACATGATATCCAACGAGGCGGAGTATGTATGTGAGACACTCGGTAATACCTATAAGGTTTATAATGATAATTTTACGGCGGACACCCAGGGAACCAATATCCAGAGCATGGTTTCTGCGGGAACAGACGGAATCATGGTTTTTGGTTCCGTTCCAACCCTATATTCCACCCTGTCAGAAACCTGCGCAGGAGCCAGGATACCCTTTGTTATCTATGACCAGATTCCTACGGATGAGAATATCCTCAAGATGCTGGCAAAAAACGAATACTATGTGGGCAGCGTCGGAACAGACAATTACGCGGCAGGCTCTAATATGGCAAAGAGTATGCTGGAGGCAGGAATTAAATCGGCGGTTATTCTTGGTGGGGCTGTCGGGGATCCGGTACATGATGCGAGGGTAAAGGGCTTTACCGAAGCATTGGAAGCGGGTGGAGGAAGCGCGCTTGGAGCCGGGCGTTGTGATTCACCGGCGGATGCAGCTACCAAAGGCGACGACTTAATTGCGGCTTATCCTGATGCACAGGGGATCTATGCGTTGACCGGAGATTTTGCGATCGGTGCCCTGACGGCACTTTCTAACCATAATGCGGCAATTCCTGTCTATTGCTCCGATACAACACAGGAAGCGATCCAATATATCAAGAGCGGCGAAATTGCAAAGGGTGATGGAGGATCAAAGATTGCTACTACATTGGCGGCCCTGCTGCTTGATAATTATCTGGTTGGGAATGTGATTAGGGATCCGGAGGGTAGTGCACCTTACTTTAATACTATTGTACCTTTCATCATTACTGCTGATAATGCGGAGGATTATGCGGGCTATTTCCTGACAGGACATCCCTTGGGCAAAGAGGCTCTGGACAGCCTTAGTGGGGAAGGCGTTACCTATCAAAGCTTTGTGGACTTTATCAGCAACTATAGCCTTGATTTCATCAAGGAGCAGTAACAGACGGGAACTAGATACAATCATATCCGGTTATGCTTATCTGACCTGGAAGGTTATCGGCGGGACGATAACATAACCGGAATTCTTAAAAAATCGGAGAGCTTTATGGAAGATGTAAAAATAATATCCACCAATCAAAAATCAGGAAAAAAAGTGAAAAAAGGAAGCATCACTGCAGCTATTCTTGTTTTCCTTATCATCATTTTTTGTGGAATCTTTAATTTCTGTAACGGTGGCAAGTTTCTGACAGGCAGTAATATATCGGTTCTGATTTCACATGCAATTATTCCATCCTTTGTGGCCTGGGGATTATGCTTTGTTTTTGCATGTGATTTTACGGATCTGTCCATTGGCTCTGTCATCGTATTGGCAGCCAATATGGCAGGTACTCTTGGGACGGGCTTCGGCTATCCGGGAATTGTGGCAGGAGGAGTTGGGACAGCGGTGCTTTTGCTTACCCTCAATTTTTTTATCTATGTTAAAACAAACATACCTTCCTGGATCGCCGGTATCGGTATGGCGATGCTTTATGAAGCGGCGGCCGTTTTTTATTCAAATTATATGATTAAGCGTGGAGGCTCCGTAGCACAGCTTGGCAATGAGTTGAGAGGCCTAGGAAAACCTCCTGTTATCTACCTTATTTTTGCCCTTGGATTTATCATAGCTTATCTGATCTATAACAGGACGCAGGTAGGGCTGAATATCCGCTCCCTTGGAGGAGGAATTAAGGTCTCGAAGGCAATGGGGATTAACACGGCGAAAACTTTAATCCAGGTGGGTGTTATCTGCGGATTTTTTGTAGGCTGTTCAGCCTTTTTAAATGAAAGCTATAATGCAAGGATGACTGCAAAATCAGGGTTAACCAGCCTGGCCATGATTTTTCAGCCAATGGCGGCCTTAATGCTGGCACAGGTACTACAGTCTAAAATTAATATTATCATTGGTATCCCAATTTGCTCGCTGCTGGTATATACCATCTTTAATATGCTTACAATCCTTGGGGTGCCCTCCGGTACCTGGCAGGAGGCAGTTCTTGGGTTGATTGTTATTCTATTCGGCATCCTGGCCCAGCGGAAAGAAACGGGGGTGGTAAAATAATGGACTATATATTGGAGATACACGGACTGTATAAATATTTTGGCTCAACTACTGCAAATAAAAATGTTGATTTTACATTACGGCGTGGTGAGGTAAGGGGGATTGCAGGAGAGAACGGATCCGGGAAATCAACACTTTTGCAACAGATAGCAGGAATCTATCAGAAGGATGAAGGCTCCATGATATTAAATGGGGAGGAATATGACCCGCAGACACCCATTGATGCAATAAACCGTAAAATTGGAATAGTTGTACAGGAATTAGGAGTACTGAATACCTTGCCTGCCGGTGTTAATGTATTTGCAGGCAGGTTAAAGCAGTTTTCCAGGTTTGGCATCATTAATATGGGAAAATTATACGAAGCGGCGGAAGCCCAGTTTAAAAAATACGGGCTGCCCGAAGTCGGACTAAAAAGAAGCTGCAGCAATATGTCCATCGAGACCAGAAAGCTGGTTGAGCTTGCAAGGGCGCTGTCCTTTGATCCTGACATTCTAATCCTGGATGAAGTCACCCAGTCTTTGTCACAGAATAACCGGGAGATCCTATATCGTTTAATTCATGAGCTGAAAGCGGCTGGAAAAACAATTGTGGTGATTACACATGATCTGGAGGAAATGCTGGAGGTCTGTGACCGGATTACTGTTATGAGGGACGGTGAGGTCATTGATACCAGGGACAGTGGAAGGATTGATACGGATGAACTCAAAAGGCTGATGGTGGGACGGGAGATCAGCGGCGATTATTACCGGAAGGATGCTGCTCCGGATTATGGGTCGGAGGTGGTTCTGAGGGCAGAAAAGGTAACCGTGAAAAATGAGATTTCGGAGGTATCCTTTGAGCTGCATAAGGGCGAGATACTGGGATTTTGCGGCATCAGCGATTCGGGCATTCATTCGGTGGGAAAAGCGGTTTTTGGACTATCCCATGGAAGGAGCGGTAATGTATTCCTATGCGGTAAGAACCTGGAGGTCAGCAATGAGTGCATTGCAGCAGAAAACGGAATGTCCTATGTACCTAAGGATAGGGACGGGGAAGCCCTGATGATGAGGGACAGCATAATAAATAATTTTGTGTTGCCCTCGATTAGGCAGCTTCAGGGAAAAGCCGGATTTTTAAGTCCGGCCAGATTAAATGATCTGGCAAAAAGGGGCGTAGGCGAGTTTAATGTCAAGTGTTTTGGCATCCATCAGAAGCTTGACGGACTTTCCGGAGGAAATAAGCAAAAGATTAACCTGGGACGCTGGTTATTAAAGGATCCCGAGGTTTTAGTCCTGGATTGCCCGACCCGTGGTGTGGATGTCAGTGTCAAGGCTTATATTTATAAGCTGATGAAGGAAGCGAAGAAAAGGGGAGTTGCAATTATCCTCATATCGGATGAATTACCGGAGGTGCTGGGGATGTCTGACAGAATACTGATTATGAAGGATGGAACAGTAAAGGGGGAGTTTTTCAGGGGTACAAACTTTACCCAGGAAGCATTAATTGAGGTGATGGTATGATGAAAAGTAAAATCGAATTCAATAAATTAGTTCCCTTCCTTTCCTTGGGGGCAATGCTGTTATTATTTACGGTTTTGACCGGCGGAGGCATGCTTTCCGCATTTAACATTTCTATATTGATTGACCAGACCGTTGTATTGATTGTCGCCTGCTGCGGTACTCTATTTGTGGCTGCCCAGGGGAGTGTTGACCTGTCAGTCGGGGTTAATTGCGCTTTTGCCGCCGTCCTCGGGGATCTGGTTTACCGTGCAACCGGAAGCTCAGCCCTTATGGTGGTGGCTGCCCTGCTGGCCGGAATGGGTATAGGCTTATTGAACGGATTTTTGGTAAGCAAATGTAAGGTACCTTCCTTCATGGCTACCTTAGCCATTTTGATCGGCCTCAGGGGTATTGTGAATTACATACAAAGCATTGTTAGTATCAATTATGCCAGCGAAGCCATTATGCTGCTGAGGAACAATATGGTAAAGCTTCCGCTGCTGATCCTGATTGTGTTTATCTTCGGGTATATCTTTGAATATACCAGGCTTGGAAGGTACTGCAAGGCAATTGGGGAAAATGAGACGGTTGCCCGTTATGTCGGGGCACCTGTGGTAAAGACAAAGCTAATGGCTTTTGTGGCATCCGGCCTGACCGCAGCAATCGCTTCCATATTCCTGGTTGCAAGGCTGGGAGGAACCAGTACAACGATGGGAACCTTTTTTGAGATGAAGGTTATGACGGCAATCTATGTCGGGGGAATCTTGGTAAGCGGGGGCGCAACGGCTAAATTATATAAGGCCGTCATCGGAGCTTTTGTTGTCATGATTATCGAAAATGGTTTAAAAATTATGGGCTTTGCATCAAGTGAAGTCTCAGAAGCAACACAGGGGATATTATTAATGCTTATTCTTTTTTTGACAATTTACTCAGAAAACCATACAAAAAATCTTAAAAAGAAAAAACAGGAGGTACAAGTAAATGTCCAGTGATATGGAGAAAGCCCTGCAGGCTTACGAAACCCAGCAGATCAGGAATCTAATGGGGAAGTATGAATACTATCATACGGCAAAGCTGCATAAGGAAACAAAGGAGCTTTTTGCACAGCATACGCAAGGAGTGTATATTGACAACAGCAGCCTGGGAAGATTTGACGGATTAGAGGGGGTAGACAAATTCTTTGTGAAATTCCATGAATACCTGGATGGTGACAAAAAAGGCTCCTTATGCATCCATACCTTAACAACGGAGGTGATAGAGATAGCAAAAGACGGCAAGACTGCAAAAGGTCTGTGGATGTCACCCGGTCTGGAAACAAGAAAATCCGGTGCTACCGGCAAGCTGGAGGCGTATTGGGTCTGGGGAAAATATGCGGTTGATTTTATCAAGGAGGATGATGCATGGAAATTCTGGCACTTCTATATTACGGACAGCATCCACTGCGAATATCATCACTCCTGGCTTGAGGATGAGAAGGTGAAAGGGGATGTACTGGGTGATCCGGCAATACCAAAGGCGGATGGCCCCTCCAGGTACCAGGATACCGCCTTCGGATTAGAACATATCGAAAGAATGGTACCTCCGGTGCCGGAACCATACAGCACCTTTATAGAGTAGCCGATAAGACTGTGGTTAGCCGTGATATCAAATATAGGGAAAGTCAGAAAAGTAAATAGAAGGGAAGAATGGAAAACGGTGATACTGCCGGGAGAAAATAAGGCAGGAACCGTGCCTATCGTGGGTGAAAAAATGACAATAGAACAGAAAACAGAAAGACTTTGGGATATCCATCAGATTAAGAATCTGATGGGTAAGTATGCTCTGTTACATAATGCTCATATGCATAAGGAAACAGTAGGGCTCTTTGATCTGTCCAGGGAAGATATATGGATAGAATGCGGAGGGATGGGTATTTATAAAAAACAGGAGGGTGTCAGGAAGTTTTTCTATGACTGGCATTTGTCCATGGAGGGAGATGGCAGAGGGATGCTAATCGAACACCTTCTTACCTCAGAAGTAATTGAAGTTGCTGAGGACGGACAGACAGCAAAGGCAGTATGGATTTCTCCGGGAATTGAGACGCGTATGGTTCTTCCCGACAAAAAGCCGGAAGCAATATGGATCTGGGGAAAATATGGCGTGGAATTCATCAAAAATAAGAATGGAGACTGGAAATTCTGGCATTTTACGATCACCAATGATTTCATGTGTGACTATCACCATTCCTGGATAGAGACAGAAAAGGAATTTGCAAAAAAGATCTTT
>JARKQP010000763.1 GCA_029974875.1 Mobilitalea sp. | reverse complement strand
ATCCATGACAATGCAGCTGCATTGGATAAAATTCTGACTGAGCACCCTGAGACGGAGTTTGTACAATTCCAATTGAACTACGATGATTGGGAGAGTCCCACGATTCAGGCCAGGAAATGCTATGAAGTGGCGAAAAAGCATCAGAAACCAATAGTTGTAATGGAACCGGTTAAGGGTGGCCTTCTGGCAAATCCTACGGACAGCATCCGGCAAATATTTGAAGATTACAATCCACATGTTTCGCTGGCATCATGGGCGATACGTTATGCCGCCTCTATGGATAATATCATTACAGTGCTGAGCGGAATGTCGACAATAGACCAGGTACGGGATAATGTGTCTTTCATGGAAGCGTTCAAGCCGCTTAGCCAGGATGAAGCTGCTGTTGTTGAGAAGGCGAGGAAAGCGATTAATGAAATTCCCAATGTTCCCTGTACAGGATGCAGATATTGTTTGGAAGGCTGCCCGCAGAATATACTTATTCCCAATGTTTTTGCTGCATATAATCGCATGCTGATTTACAATGATCTGGTAAGTGCAAAAAGCCGCTATAGTTTTGAAACCAGAGTAAACGGTAAAGCCTCAGATTGCATTGCCTGCGGAAACTGCGAGAGAGTCTGTCCCCAGCATATTAATATTATCGAAAATTTAGAAACCATGGCTGAAGTGCTGGAAAAATAAAGCTTAATTCCCCGAAGATCCATATTCTTCACTGGGATTTTAATCATATCAACATAAAGGATTATGGGAAGTATTCTCAGTGCGAAATTACAATAGAGAATGTTGAAGCAGTTGTTGAGACGATGATGTTTCATAGAGGGGGGACCGGGAATGCAGGAAATATGGAATCCATAATCCTGTTGCAGAAGAAAATAACTAAATTAATGGAGAAATAAAGAAATAAATATGCGAAAATTAAAGGCATGAGAGCATTGAAAGCTTTCATGTCTTTTCTTCAGGTGACAGGGATCCCCCCAGGGGAAGGTCACAGCTCTGTGGGGGGCGACTGGATTGACAAATACGGAAAGTAAAGAAATCAGGTATTGCGGTAAAACTAAGCTTCATATCCGAAAACCGTAATTTGATTTTTACCTGCCATGCAGATTTCAATTTCTATAGCATCTAGCTGTACCGTATTTCCAAGACCCAGACCGGTATGTGTTCCGACAAAAGATGTTTGCATGTTATTGATTACCTCCCAAGGGTCAGATGCTCCCTGTACCATAGCGGTAATATCAAATTCAAGTGGGGTGGTTAAATAATTCACAGATCCTAGGATGGACAGACTTATTTCCTGCAATTGAATCCAATCCGCCTGAGAATTTGGCCGCCAATAAAGAATCATGGAGCTGACACCTACAGCAAGAGTTAGGTTAAGGCGGCAATAATATTTTATTATAACCTGTTCAATCTCCAAATACTTGTATTGCGTTGGTAACATACTATATCCCAGGACAAGTCTTCCCCGGGTCTGAGTAAGCAGACCTGAGCTTAGGGAAGCCACTGTTCCGTTGGAAAGCCCTATCGCATTATTAACATTGGTGAAATCACTTCTACCATTATAGGCAACTTGGGCAGCGGTTACAGCACCATAAGTATTACATAATATTTCCTCATCAGAAGTGCTCAACTTAAGAGGGCTGCCGGTTGTAAGCTTGAAGGTAGAAGGAAAGCCTTGGCTTACAGTACTAAAAGGCTGTGTTATTCTCAGGGATAAAAAATTGATATCATCATCACTTAATAAAATTGATACTGCTAATGGAGCGGATACTTGGACAGAGGTGAGATAAATATTTTTTTCCGGTTCCGGTGTCCAAAGAATTGTTCTTGAAGGCTGTTTACCAAAGGTATAATAATTGATGATATCGGAACTTTTTTGTATGGTTAATAGAATTTGTTGGTTTGTTTCCCGTATGCTATTCTTGACTTGAACATTATGCTTCATTTATACAGCTCTCCTTGAATTGCCTATCAATGCATTATAACTCATAGCCTAAAAGGGTAATATTAACTGTTCCTGCAGTGCTGGTTGTAATGGAGATCCTCTCATCAGGATTAAATTCAATTGGTGAGGGGAAGCTTATGC
>JARKQP010000737.1 GCA_029974875.1 Mobilitalea sp. | reverse complement strand
CAAAAGGGATATATTGTTAAGCATATTATTTAATATATTCTGGATGGTGTAGAGCTTTGAGTTGGTGAGATAATAAAGCCCGTTAATCCAGTCATTCCAATACCCCAGGCCAACCATCAATGCCAGCGTCGCGACCTTTGGCTTAGAGAGGGGCAGGATTACCTTGAGAAATATTTTGTATTCACCCGCCCCGTCCAAACGGCCCGCCTCGATTAACGACTCCGGAATATTGCTGGTAAAATAGGAGCGCATCATTATGATATAAAAGGAATTCATAAGCAGATTCGGGATAATCAGGGCCCATACCGTATTTTTGATATGGAAGGTGTTCACATACATGAGGTAGGTTGGCACCATGCCTCCGTTAAAAAGCATTGTAAAAAAAACGAAAAAGGATATGAAGTTGCGATACGGCAAATCCCCTCTTGATAATGGGTAGGCAAAGAGCACCGTAAAAACCAGACTGATGCCGGTTCCAACCACTGTTACCAAAATTGTCATGGCGTACCCTCTGCCGATCGTAGAAATACTGCTCCATAGGTATTTATATGTATCCAGGCTCCATAGCCCAGGAAAGAAGGAATACCCATTCCGGATCAGGCTTTCCTCCGATGTAAAGGATGAAACCAATAACAGCAGGAAGGGCAGTACACAACATAAGACCAGAAATATCATAAATATATTTAAAATAAGTTGCTGCAGTTTATTATTCTCTACCATAGTATCCTCCAATCCAGCTAAAACAGCGCATTTTCTTTATCCAGCCTGTTTACGGCATAATTAGCCGTAAGGACAAGAACAAAGCCTAAAATGGACTGATAAAATCCTGCCGCCGAGGATCTTCCGATATCATTTAGCTGTGTCAACCCTTTATATACGTATACATCTATCGTTGTCGTCACATCATATAACAGTCCCGAATCCATTGGCACCTGGTAAAACAGTCCAAAATCAGAATAAAAAATCCTCCCTATCATTAGCAGGGTCAACGTGATAATCGTTGCCTTTAAGCCGGGCAGCGTAACATGCCAGACCCTCTGCCAGCGCTTTGCGCCATCTACTGTAGCCGCTTCGTAAAGGGCAGAATCAATCCCGATCAGGGTTGCATAATAGATAATGGAATTATATCCAAAGCTCTTCCATAGCTGGACAATGACCAGAATAAAGGACCAGTATTTCGGATTAGCGTACCAGTTAATATTAAGGCCCAGGCTATTGTTGACCAGTCCGGAATCCGAGCTTAAAAATGCGTATCCGATGTAGCTGACCACTACCATGGAAATCAAATACGGGATCAAAATGAATATTTGGTATGTATTTTTAGCATATTTATTTTTAATCTCATTCAGGATAATGGCGATTGCGACAGCAAAGCTTGTTCCCAGAACAATAAAGGCCAGGTTGTAGCAGATGGTATTCCTGGTCATCAGTAAGGCATCCCTCGTCTTAAAAAGGTAGGTGAAATTACTCAGTCCCGTCCAGTCGCTCAGCCACATTCCCTTCTCGTAATTGTACTTTTTAAAGGCCAGTACCAAGCCTGTCAT
>JARKQP010000728.1 GCA_029974875.1 Mobilitalea sp. | reverse complement strand
TTGACAGGTTTACGGTAATCTCGATATTCCCGTACTCCGTTAGCGCCAGCCAATAAAGATTCTTGGCGATTCTGTCCATCCTTATGTAGTTTGAGGCTTTAGACAATGTATAATAATCATCGGTAGCCTCTTTTACGGATTTTTCTTTTGCAGTGTTATAAAATTTACATATCACCTCAGATTGCCTGGGCATCAGTAAACCCATGATCTTGGTGTCCAGCAGATCCCTGTAGGTAACTGAATTTTCTTCCAGAATTCCAGCCTGATAAGCATAGTCGAGCAAGTTGTCCAATATCCCAACTGCCGATTCCTCCGCTTTCTCAGGGATATATCCTTCATATGGCTCTGAAATCTGAAGAAGCTCCAGCATCGCATTACGTACAGGAACAACATCCCATTTGCCCAGCAAACCCCAATGTTGTCCAAAATTAAGAAGCCTTTCTATTTCATACGCCGGATTTATCTTATGCATGATTTGCCTCCTTATCAGTTTTTATATACTATGCACAATCCATTATTCCCTTCACACTCGCCATATCAGTACATTGACGAAGTTTTATGTTCAAATAAAGCTTTATAACTATATTTTAACCCCTGATACCGTAAAGTAAATGGTAGCATGTTATTAAAATATGTTATAATGTTGTATATAACACTCACAAAAGACTACGGGCAATAGAAAGCAGGCAAACTCCAACAGAGCGCAGCCCATAGACTGCAAGTGTATACTCCCGTATGATTCTAAGCTTGTCTCAAGGCTATGATATATGTAATAAAAATGTTATTACGAAATTAGGTGAATTGTTGTGCTTGAAAAAATCTATATAAACAGGCCCGAGCATACTGACTTAAATATGTACCGCTGCGGCATTGAAGATTGCTCACCCAGTCATTCCTGGGGCCCTGCAGTAAGGGATCATTATCTTGTACATTATATAATCAGCGGCAAGGGTGTATTCCAGGTCGGTAGCTCCATATATCATTTAAAAGCAGGACAGGGCTTTCTTTTATGCCCGAATATAGTGACACATTACCAGGCAGATATGCATGAACCATGGAGCTACTCCTGGGTGGGTTTCCATGGCATCAAAGCCGAAACCTATTTGAAGCGTGCAGGCTTGACTGCGGAGACTCCTGTTTTCACATATAAAAAGGACAATTTCCTTAAAGAATGTCTTTCTGAGATGATCTCTGCCAAAGACCTGGTAAAAGGAAGGGAAATACGGATGCTGGGGCTTCTATATGTATTCCTTTCCCAGCTGATAGAGTCGGCAGATAATTCTGCAATTTATGAGAATACTGAAAAAAGAAAGGAACTGTATATCAGAAAAGCGGTAGAATATATTGCCATGAACTACTCAATGGATATAAACATATCAGAAATGGCCGCATATGTCGGACTGGACAGAAGCTATCTATATACAATATTCAAGGAGCATCTCAAAGTATCTCCCCAGGAATTCCTCATCAACTACAGAATAGATAAAGCATGTGAGCTTATGACCAATAATACCCTGTCCATCGGAGATATTTCACGTTCCGTTGGGTATCAGGATCAGCTTCTTTTTTCTAAGGTATTCAAGAAGGTAAAGGGGGAAGCTCCGAGGAATTATAGAAAAACATTATAAAAAACCTTGAACTGCCTCATGTCAAATAGACATAAGGCAGTTTATAAATGTCTCTGCGGTTTCTTGCCGCTATAGTTTATTTATACTTCGGCAGCCAGTTTCCATGTGCGTCAATTAAATCGTCACACATCGACTTTATATCATCCAGCGACAGCTCGGCAGATGTATGTGGATCAAGCATTGCCGCATGATAGATATATTCTTTCTTACCGCTCAGAGCGGCCTCTATTGCAAGAAGCTGGACATTGATATTGGTCCTGTTTAAAGCTGCGCATTGCGGCGGCAAATCACCCACAAAGCAAGGAGTAATACCGCTGGCGTCAACCAGGCAAGGCACTTCCACGCAGGCCTCTTTTGGAAGATTGGTAATTAATCCGGTATTAAGCACGTTTCCTCCAATCTTATAAGGAACATCAGTTTCCATGGCTTCCATGATATAAGATGCGTATTCACCTGTACGTTCATGGGATAATTCCTTGTTATGCACAACTTCATCCCTCATTGTTTCCCATTCCTTAATTTGCTCTATACAGCGCCGCGGATACTCATCGAGGGGAATGTTGTATCTTTCTATCAGTTCAGGATACTTGCTTTTAATAAAGTAAGGCATATATTCAGCATTATGCTCACTTGACTCTGTTACATAGTACCCGAAGGTGTGCATCATTTCATGCCTTACTCTATCCCCATCAGGTGCACCTTGTTTTTTGGACCTTTCCTTTATTTCAGGATACAGATCCCTGCCATCCTTTGTTATCTCCAGCAGCCATGCCTGATGGTTGATACCTGCAATTTTCCACTGCACGCCTTCCTTTTCCATACCCACACCATCAAGGAGCGTTGATGCGCATCCCTGTACGCTATGACATAATCCCACAGTTTTGACTCCCGTGCCCTTTAGCATGGCACCGGTCAGCATAGCCATAGGGTTTGTATAATTCAA
>JARKQP010000705.1 GCA_029974875.1 Mobilitalea sp. | reverse complement strand
GATAGCATATGGTACTTTGACGGTCAAATCTATCAGAACCAGGGAAAGGAGTACATCAAGGACTTAATCTATTCAACAGCAGGAGATCTAGCGGATAAGCGACTGGTCAATGAGATTCTAGACCGTATAGGCTCCAAGTTGCGACTATCCCCAGTCACATTTAACCCAAATCCATCGTTACTGGGGGTGGACAATGGGGTAATAGATTGTAGCACTGGATCATTCCGGCCCTATGCCCGACAGGATTTGATTACTGATAAATTGGCGGTGAGCTATGATAAAAATGCTCGATGCCCTGAGATAATCAAGTTCATTGAGAGTGTCACCCCGAGCAGCAACGATAGAATAACGTTGATTGACATTATAGCCAGTGGTGCATATAGGAAGGCCCTTCACTATATCGCCTTCCTAATCGGCCATGGTTCAAGCGGATCATCTACGCTTATCCATCTGCTGCAAGCTTTTTATGGTGCTGAAAATACTGAGGCCATACCACTAAATGAGCTGGTGGAGAGACCTTTTGCGCTTGCATCTTTAAGAAATGTCAGGTTCAGCATTGGGCAGGAGATTGAGGCAGTCAAAAAATCAGGAACCTCCAGGATTAAGGAGATTTCTGGAGGAGACTGGATATCTGCTGACGTTAAGAACAAAGACCGAGCAAGATTCAAGGGATGGACCAAGCTTATCTTCAAGGGCAATGCGGTTCCTAGATTTACCGATACCACATGGGCTTTTCGGAGGCGGTTTGTAGAGATCAAATTGCCATTCAAGTTTGTTCCCGAAATAGACTCTGGAGAACCCAATCAGAGAAAAATGGATCCAGACATTGAGGAGAAAATCACAAATCCTGAAGAATTATCAGGATTACTAAATCTGCTCCTTACTAGGCTGCCTGAAATCATCAAGAATAAGCGAATCCATCAAACCAAGGGCCAATACGAGGAATACAGACAGCAGGTAGACAGTGTGACCAGCTTTCTTGACCTGTTCTGTACCTACTATCCTGAATCAAAAAGCTTTAGGATACCAGTAAAAGACATCTACAACCATTTTCTGAGTTGGTGCGATTTGATCATGGGGAACCAGGTGGATGTTCGGCAATTTGGCAGATACATCAAGCACCATTGTGAGAATAAACCGGGGATAGAGACCACTATTGACGGCAAAACCGCTACCGTGTATCCTGGTCTCACATTTGATAAAGACAAATTTGATGGGGTTATTGAAGATCTACATACCGGATTAACACCGGATAAAGCCGGATCAGATATTGGATTAAAACAATGTCAACAGATATTGATTACCGGATATACCGGATTAGATTCTAATATAGAAGGTGTATGGGGGGATATACATGCCTCCTTTGGTCCTCTCTATAGAGAAGAATGTAAAAATGGCCAAAATGATCCAATCCTTCCGGTTTCCGATAGCAAGAGACCTTGTGGTGATCCAATTTTTAATCCGGCTAAACCGGATAGCAATCCGGTAGTTTTAGAGTTCCTGGCTGATGGTGGTAAGAGCAGTTTGGACAGGTTCCTGGCAGAGTTCCCGGAGGCAGCAGAATGAAGCTGCTGGCATTTGATTTTGAGACTGCTGGCGGGGAGACCCAGATCCATGGCGGCAGAGGGAAGCCAAAGACGCGGCTGGATGCACGGAAGGCTACG
>JARKQP010000692.1 GCA_029974875.1 Mobilitalea sp. | reverse complement strand
CAGTGTTTTAACCATATAGCCTACCCTCTCATCAATCAGGGTATTTCTTAACAAGCCATGCCTGGTATACCGGCCAAGATTCGTAATAATCATATTAAAGGCCACGCTCAGCTCTCCAAAAATACCGTCCACCCTTCTTTCCTCCGTAAGCAGGGCAAATCTGTTTTTCATTGCTTTCACAGGGGTACTGTTATCAATGGTTTTTCCATGCAGGACAAGCCGTCCCTGTCCCTTTGTGCGGATTCCGAATAAGGTTTCCAGCACTTCAGTCCTTTTTGAACCTACGAGGCCTGAGATTCCCAGTATCTCTCCTTTATGTAAATCAAAATCAACCCCACAAAAAGCAGGAGTCAACGATGATAAATCTTCCACCTTCAGCAACACCTCACCCGGTCTGGTTTCCTTCTTCGGATAGCGCTCCTTAAGTTCCCGCCCGACCATCATCCGGATAATCATATCCGTAGTCAGCGCTTTCGCCGGCTCTGTTGCTATCCATTTTCCGTCTCTCATGACTGTGATATCATCGGAAATACGGAGTATCTCCTCCATCTTGTGAGAAATATATACAATTCCCGTATTTTTTGCTTTTAATTTGCTGATGATCCGAAAGAGGTGCTCTACCTCATTTTCCGTCAGGGAAGAGGTCGGCTCATCCATAACAATGATTTTGGAATCATAGGAAACTGCTTTTGCAATCTCGATCATCTGCCTTTGGGAAACGGTCAGCAGACCGGTCTTTATCTTTGGATCTACCTTGATTTCCAGTTCATCAAATATTCTTTTTGTATCCTCATACATTTTTTTATGGTCCACAAGACAGCCCTTCATGGGGAAACGTCCCAACCATACGTTTTCCATAACGCTTCTGTCAAGCACCTGGTTCAGCTCCTGATGCACCATTGAGACATGGTTCGCCAGAGCCTGTGCCGGATTTTCAAAACAGATCCCGCTGCCCTCCAGAATAATTTCTCCGCTATTCAAACTATAAATGCCAAAGAGACATTTCATCAGCGTGGACTTGCCGGCACCATTTTCACCTAATAAAGAATGGACTGTTCCCGGTCTTATTTTTAATGTGACATTATCTAATGCCTTAACACCCGGAAAGCTTTTTGTGACATTTCTCATTTCCAGAATAAATTCCTCTTCCAATTCCAGGCTCCTCCTTGATTGTTTTTCCCGGCTGTGGATTAAATTCACGCTCCGGCTCCCTTAAAAACGGGCACTGCACAGCATAAAGCAGATTTCCGGCCCTACGGCCATACAGCGCCCTCCGGTTTCTATCTACCTATACGTCTGTTACTCCGCATAGGTGGATCTTGCAATATCCAGATTATCTGCGGTAATCGCCTGATAAGGAACACGGACTGCTTTTGCCCCTGCTTCCAATTCAAAATCAATACCGTCCAATACCTCCTTGCCGTTTACCAGATTATTTGCCATCTGTACGATTACCTTCCCCTGTGTCTTCGCATCCTGGAGCACAGAGCCCATAACCTCACCGCTTTCGATCTTATCTAACATCTCCGGCAGTGCATCAATGCCGATTACAGGAATGTACTTACTGCTATCCGCGCCTTCATTGTTAAAACCGGCAGCTTCAATGGACTGAAGGGCTCCCAGGGCCATGGCATCATTTGCGCAGATAATAACCTCTATTTCATCACCATATTTGGAGATCCAGGCATCCATCTTATCCTTTGCTTTTGCCGTATCCCACATACCTGTGTCTTCTTCCAGCAAATCAATAGGAATGCCGGCATCCTCTATGGTCTTTTTTACATAATCAGCTCTCGGCTGCGCCGCAGTGTGTCCGGGATCTCCCATAATATCGATCACCTGAAGCTTTCCATCCTTGTTCTTATCCATTTCCGGATGTGCCTTCCAGTAATCTATGATCATCTGCCCCTGAATGGAAGCACCATAATCCCCTCCGGTGGAGGTAACCTGGTATGCATTATCATAAGAACCGATCACGGACTGGTCCGCAATCTCCTTGTTAAAGAAGATAATCGGAATATTTCCGGCATCCTTGCACTTTTGGATGATGGTGGGTGCCGCGGTGACATCTACGACGGATACTACAACTGCTTTTGCTCCCTTTGCAAGCATGGTGTCGATCTGGTTGTTCTGTGTGGACTGGTCATTCTGTCCGTCTTCAATGTTGGTACTAAATACTCCGTTGCAGGCATTTGCGATAGCCTTACCGATATAGGAATTGAAATTGTCCGATGAGGAATAGATTCCGGCGCCCAAAATCGGTAAATCCTTGCTGGTGCCTCCGGTCTTAGTGGTACTGTCTGCATCCGTAGCACCTGAGCCGGAGCTTTTAGAACAGCCGGCAAGCATGGATGCAACCATCAATACAGCGATTAAAATACTCAGTAATCTTTTTTTCATAATAAATCCTCCAATCATTATTTCCATAAGAATATTCCGGCGGGGATATGCTCTGCACCTTTCCGGTTTTGTGCAGAATTTCAGTGCTTATTGCTGCAGCTTTTCATCATAAGCATTCCGGTCTATTCATTATGTATACACAATATAGCAACTAATTCTGTTTTACTCAACGTTTTATCTTTAGATAAGAGGGGGCTATCTTTAGATCATTCTTATTACGGCATAAAAAAATAGAAAACAGAAGCATCGGCCGTTGCTCCTGTTTTCTATTTTTTATAGAGGATCTGATACACCTCATCCTCATCGATGGCATGTCCGTTCCTTACATAGACAGTTTCTCCCTCTACCCGGTACAGATCTGAGAAATTCGAGGTCAAAATGATGACTGCAATTCCCCGGGATCTGAGATTCGCTATCATTTCTACCGTAATTTCCTGCAGGTGGATATCCGTTTCCGTGAAAGGCTTAATGCAGATTACTACCTTAGGCGCATACAGATACCATTTATAATATGCGATCTGCTGCAAAACACGGGGCTCTAGCTTTCTTAGGTTAACATGTGCGATGGCTTCGATATTTACTGTTTTAACCAGCTGATCCACGCTTTTTATAAAACGTCTCCTAAACCACAGCAGCCGTACCTTCTTGGACAGTGCCAGATTCAGGTTATCCCTTACATTCAGGTTATAGAACAGCATATTCTCATAGGGGGATTCCTCAATAAAGCATACCCCTTTGTCAACTGCCTGAATTACATTGTTCACCCGGTAGGGCCGGTCCGCCAGGATAATGCTTCCTGCCAAGGGCTTTCTGCTGCCCTTAAGCAGGTCAATGATATGCTCACTGCTTTCATCGTCCATGTAGTAGATTTTGAGTATCTCCCCTGACCAGGCCGTAAGGCTGAGTCCGTCCAACACATTGGTTGAGACATTCCCAAATTCAAGAACACACCTGCTCTCCCTTTCCTCTTCCAGCTCGGAATTGCTTTTGACGGAGGACTTCCGGTCCTTTTTCTTGATTCTAAGAGCCGCGTACAGCTGGCGGCGGTTAATTGACCTGGTATCAAAGATTCCTGCTGTTTTGCCGTGACGGATTACAATTAACTGCTCCGTCCATTCAAAGATAATATTCTCAAACTGCTCCACAACGAGAAAGGCCATATCCTCCTCTTGCAGCTGCTTCACAAATTCAAAAACATCCTCCAGCTCATTTCTCTTCAAAAACCCGGTAATATGAACAAAGAAAACGATTTTTTTCTTTTCGGCATAAGCCTTGACCAGCTCCGCAATAACCCTTTCCTTCACTGTCAGCCCGGACACGGGTTTGTCCGTATCCAGCTCCAGGTTATATTTTCTGATGATGTTTTGGAATTCACGGAGATATTTTTTATTGTAAATCATTTTGCTGCTGTTTCCGAACAGGAATAAATTTTCCTCCAGCCTTAGATTTGCCAGCAGCTTACTGTCCTTTTCAATAATAGTGGCATTCTCCTTAAAATACCGCTCCAGATCTACGGAATCAGCTTTTTTCCCTTCAATATAAATCCTGCCCCCGTGGGCGGGATAAATTCCCTGAAACAGCCCCTGCAGGCATTTGCGCTCCGTGATACTGTCAAATATAATTCCCAGGATTTCCTTTTTATTAATTTGAAGATTCAGGTCGTTAATCACCGGCGTATCATTCATCTCAATCCGGCCATTTTCAATGACTATTAATTCTTCCTTCATAGCTTATCCCATGTTCCTTCTTTACAATAGGCAGCGTAATGCGCACATCCGTCCCGACTCCTGCCATGCTGTAGACATGTATCCCATACTCTTCCCCGAATAATAATTTGATTCTCCGGCATACATTGTTCAGCGCGATTCCGCCTTTTTTATTTTTATAGTCCTCCGGCATGTTGACAATAGAGAGATGCTGCAGGCCGTAATTGATCCGGTCCAGGCTTTCCTCTTCCATACCCACTCCATTATCCCTGATACTGATTAAGACCCGGTTGCCGGACAGGGTAATACCGATCTGTATCAGACCGCCCTCCGATTTTTTCTCCAGCCCGTGAAAAATAGCATTTTCAACAATGGGCTGCATGGTCAGCTTTGGGCATTGCAGCTGCAGCAGATCCATTTCATTCTCCGGAATCTCATAAATGATCTCCAGCTTATTCCCAAAACGGTATTTTTGTATCCGAAAATAATTATCTATGTTATCCAGCTCATCCTCCAGAGTAACCAGACTTCCCGTATCCGTGACAGTGTAACGGAAAAAGGTGGCCAAGGCTTCCGTGATGTCTGCTATGTTGTCCATTCCTACACTGAGGGCATCTCCACGGATCGCTTCCAGCGTGTTATATAAAAAATGCGGGTTAATCTGGTTCTGGAGCGCTATGAACTCCGACTGTTTTTTTGTCTTGTAGCTAAGCTTCTGGTCATTTAGTAATTTGTCATAACGCAGGAGCATCTCTTCCATACCGGGGAAAATATGGCCTGCGTTGTCCATGAACTCCCGGTATACCTGTCCTGCGTTAAAGCGCTTTAATAATCCGGCGTAATACCTGTAGGGTGCCAGCATCCATTTTTTGAACAGGAAGGCTATGGCAGTGGTAAGGATAACCGGAACTGCTGCCAGGGAAAGTCTTATAGGCAGGGCCGTCTGCTTCTGCAGCAGGGCTGTCACCAGAAATATTCCTGCCGCTATCCCAATCAACAGGAGTAAAGCTCCATTAAGAACCATTGCCCTTTGAGCGAAGGTCAGCTTCTTCCTTTTCAAATTATCATCCCTCCGTCTCAGCCATAAAGCTTTCGAAATTCCAGCGGGCTCAGGCCTGTTTTTTTCTTAAACAATTTTGAGAAATATTTCATGTCCGAATATCCGACATCCTCAACAATCTCCCCAATATCCTTATTGGTCTGAATCAAGAATTCCTTTGCATTTTCTATCCGGATCTTCATTACATATTCCATAAAATTTTCCCCGGTCTCCTTTTTAAACAGGGAGGAAAAATAAGCTGGATTAAAGCCTATGAGGCTGCTGACGCTTTCCAGCGTGATTTCACTGTTATAATTATCATGGATATACTGCTTTGCCTGCCGGATTGGCTTGCTGTCCTGGATTTTTTTGTTATTGATGTATTTTTCGAATTCATCACTCAGGTAATGCCTAAGCCATTCAAAAATATCTTTAATGTTTAGAAACTTCTGAAATTTCCTGCGAAACCAGGTATGGTCGGGAATTTCCCATTGGTTCATATAATTTTTGATGCCAAAAAGCAGAATGTCGATGAGCTCATTATAGCTCTGGTAAATTAACTGGCTGTTCCCGCTTTGCTCCTCAAGGATCTGCTGCAGCAAGCTGATCTCCTTTAAAAGCCCCCCGCTATCCAGAACTTCAAAGGCAGAAAGTATTCTGCTTCGCATATCCCTGTCTATAATTGTTTGTGCGGTCTGCTCCCCGGCAAAGGAAGCCTGATATTGGATAATATACCGGTCTGACTTTCCAAACCGGTTCATTACGGCCACTTCTGCCTGATGCATTATCATATTTAAATCCGTCAGTTCCTCCGTTACGCTGCCGATTCCGATAATTACCCTGACATTCTGGATGATATCCTTCAGATTTGAGATTTCAATTTTCATCCGGTTAAGCTGCTTTTTAATATCTGACAATTCACCGTCCTGTGTATTAACCAGACATACAACCTGATCCTCCCAAATGATGGCGATGGTTTCTATGCAGCACACCTCAAGCTTTTCTTTAACCATCAGCAAAATCTTGGTCAGCAGCAGGGACAGTGTCTCCCGGTTCATCTCATCCTTATCCAAAAACGGCTTAATAACCAGAAGGGTATAATAGCCCTCTTGAAAATGACAGCAAAAGTCCTTATTAATTGATTCAAGGCTGCGGTTTATCAGGCCATTTTCCGAATTCAATACTATTTCTGCCAAGAAATTCTTTTTCACCTTTTCCTCAGAGGTTTGAAGCATCATTTTTAATTTATCTTTTTCCGAATGATTGGATTGAAGCATATCATGCTTTTCGATAATCTTAGATAAGGTACTGACCAGTTCCTTTTTCTTGATTGGTTTTAACAGATAGTTCTCCACGCCATATTGAATTGCACTTTTGGCGTATTCAAATTGGCTGTAGCCGCTGATAATAATAAAATATGTACCGGGCAATATTTCTTTCGTCATTTTGATCAGCTCGATCCCATCATAATTGGGCATCCTGATATCCGTAATTACAATATCCGGCTGTAGCTTGCAGATGAGATCATAGGCTTTTTTGCCGTCATTGACAATTGCGGCAATCTCAAAGCCCATCTTCTCCCAATCGACCAGGTGATATATGAGCTGACATACTTTCTCCTCATCATCAGCAATCAATACTTTCAACATAAAGTCTCTCCTTCTGCAGCACAGGCCGTAAGCATCTAAACCTTGTACCGACCTTTCGTATCATATGGAATTATAAGTAAAATAGCATAAAAATACATGCATTTAATTATAAATACTTTAACACAACCGTATTTACAATTCAATGCATGTTTCCTTCCAGTTTGTGTCAAATAACCGTTGGCACTTTGTGTATTCCTGGTTTAATCGCCTAATATCTCTTTCTACAAAAAATTTACACCCTAAAACAAATTATCGAATAATAAATTGCTCCCCTTCTTTTAGTTCAACTACCTTTATGTCAT
>JARKQP010000690.1 GCA_029974875.1 Mobilitalea sp. | reverse complement strand
CATCCGGATCAAATTATAGCCGCATTCTTCCGCAGCCAGAATATCATATTCAGCAGATCCCGCTGTCCTGCCGCGAAGCTTCGGATAAGTATAGATACCCCAGGGATTATAGCCCTGATCCATTACCCCTCTGATGTAGGTCTTCCGGTCATTTATGGTGATATATTTACCGCCCAGATCATCCTTCGGGGAAATATCAACCTTACGGATTCCCAGCTTCCTTGTAAATTCTTTCCTATCCGCTCCGTCTCCCATCCTGGCAGAGAGCTGATACTGGTACGGATCCTTTGGAGTCCAGCGCCTGGTATTCTTAAGAACATAGGTGGCCTTACTTTCCAACTTCCCCGCCTCTTGGTTAATTTCCGGCAGAACCCGAGCTATTTTTC
This sequence comes from Mobilitalea sp., assembly GCA_029974875.1. The sequence continues at coordinate 1,570 of JARKQP010000690.1, read as the reverse complement.
TATCCTCTATATATAAATCGAATCCTTCATCCAATTCTATTTTCCAGACGAAAGCATCCCTGATAAAAAACTTCGGTTCTTCTGCAGCAAGTTCAAGCTCATTTTCACCCGCCTCCAGAGAGCAGTAAAATTCCTTCTTACCATAATAATCTCTATGAACCGCATCAAATGACAGCCGCATTCCCGTGGTAATTCCATTAATTAAAATTCCACAATCTGTTTCATATTCCGTAATATAATCCACAACAATTTTATAATATCCCGGAGCTTCTGTCCGAAGGGCTATCCTGTTTTTTACCGGCTTATTATTTACGCAGCTGCTGCCGTCAGCTCTCATCTCAAGATGAAGCTCCAGCTTTGTCTCTTCTTCGCTTATGAATTCATAATTAACGAAAAGGTCTGTTACCGTTAACTTCCTTTGCTCCTGAAGCCACACATTCTGCCAGATTCCCGGCGAATCCGTAAACCAGAAGCCTTGCTTTCCCGAGCATGCATGGTGGTTGCCATGCTCATACTCTACCTTTACCGTAAGCACATATTCCCTGCCCGGCACCAGTTTGCCAAGGGGAAAAGTGTAGGGATGATAAGAATCCGTCGTACAGCCAATCTGGTTTCCGTCCAGCCAGACCCTCGCAAGCCCTGAGATTGCGGCAAATACCAATTCCATCTCACCCGCAGCCTCTCCCTCACTCAGGCAGACCGTTCTTTGATACCAGCCGGTCTCTCCGATTTCTTTTGCATTACAGGTGAATGCATTCGCCTGATGCAAAGAATAATCATCCTGTAATTTTTCCTCCCCAAAAGCTTTTAATGACTGCCAGGAGAACGGAACCCTGATACATTTTGAAAATTCATGAGTTCCACCAAGATACCATTTCTCCTTCTCGCCTGCATGATATCGGTCAAAATCAAACTTCCAGATACCATTTAGTCCGATAAACTTCTGGTTGCTTTTTAAATTCCTTTGGGGGATATTCTCCCTCTCTGATTCTGTGTCCGAAAAATCCAACCGGATCTTTTTTTGGGATCCGTCATGGATTTCGTCGAAGGTAAGAAATTCTTTCCCTTCCATACCATAAACAAAGGAATAACTGCCTGGGGGCAGCTGTTTTATCACAAATCTTCCTGCTTCATCGGTTTTTGCCCAGGTTTCAAAATCACCCATTGCATGCACATATACCTCCGGGAGTCCCAGTCCCGTAACAGGATCGATACATACTCGTGAAAAATCATAACAAGCAGCGATACCTTCCACAAGGTAACCCTTGAACACACTCTCGGATTTTGGCTTTTCCCCTGATTCATTTAATGCTTTTACAATCACCCTGGCACTCGTATTCCTGATTTGAAATGGCAGGCAAAGATTCCTGATTTCAATCACCTCGCTGCCGCTTAGGAACACGGTTAATTTATTTTCCTTTTTTATAAACCCGATCAGAAAGGAATCTTCCAGGCAGATCTCTTTGGAAGCTATTTCATAATATCTTTTTGCTCCCTCCATACGAAAAGTATCACCTTGGGGCACTCCATTGGGAACGCGGACAGACAAACCCTTTTTATCGGCGGTTAC
>JARKQP010000666.1 GCA_029974875.1 Mobilitalea sp. | reverse complement strand
GAAAATGCCCGTGAGGGAGTAGTTTGCGCGAATGTGCGTGGCAAGTCAACATACTGGCCGGCAACGGTCTGGCTTGTCTTAAAAAACGAGACTCATGTATAACTCCTGTAGCTATACATGGTCTTTATTTTTGCAAAAAATCCAAGTATCTGCCTGTGAGGAGGAATACTTGGGTTTTTCTTTTGCAAAATAACATCTGATAAGGAGAATGCACCATGAATTTATTGGAACTATCACTCATCGCTGTTGGACTTTCTGCGGATGATTTTGCCGTAGCTGTCTGTTACGGTTTGGCTATGCCTAAGGTAGCCATAAAAAAAGCCTTGGTTATTGGCCTGTATTTTGGGGTTTTTCAAGCAGTTATGCCGTTGGTCGGATATCTGTTTGCCACACGGTTTGCTGATAAGATCATCGCTTTCGACCACTGGATTGCCTTTGTATTGCTCGGCTTCATCGGCGGAAAAATGATTGTGGACAGCTTCAAAAAGGAGGGATGTCCAGACCGGATATGCCCTACCGGAGCCTGTTCGGACCGGGAATGTCCCGGCGGGGAGCGTCCCGAAACCAAAGAAATCTCATTAAAGCCTTCAGAAGTGCTGCCCCTTGCGCTTGCCACAAGTATTGACGCGCTTGCGGTAGGTGTATCCTTTGCTTTTCTTCAGGTGGATATTGTACCGGCGGTTATCTCCATTGGAAGCATCACGCTTATCTTATCCATGCTGGGTGTAAAAATCGGGAATATATTCGGTGGAAAATTCAAATCAAAGGCTGAGCTTGCCGGCGGTATCATCTTAGTGTTAATTGGCTCCAAAATATTGTTGGAGCATACGGGAATTATCAGCCTATAATACAAGTTATGGGAAGTTGTCTTTTAACTTTTCATAAAAGGCGCAGCTTTTTTCGAGCCGTGCATCTCGGTTATCGAATCATGGGTTTAATTCGATAATGTAAGTTATGAGAAGTCGCTTTTTAACTTCTGAAATAAAGGTGCAGTTTTTGTGCCGTGTGTCCCGATTATCGGAACATGAATTTAGTTCTGATAATATTCGATAATATAAGAAATTTACATACTTCGTTGAGAATAATTCATGCAAATAATTTCCCGGTTATGATATTTTTAAATTGACAAATGATATCCCCTGGACATAAGAAATTATTCCAAGATATCTTTGTCATAACGGTAACTGGACAGGGACAGCAGGAAGGCCTTCCCTTAATACGTAATGGCAGAAGGAGCATGATTATGAAAAGATTGGACGAAGTCTTAAAAAATGAGGGGGGAAATTATATTTTACCCTTCCTTTGGATGCATGGGGAATCCCATGATCTGATATTAGAAGAGCTTGATAGGATTGAAGAGTGCGGAATTCGCGAGATATGTCTGGAATCCAGACCCCATCCCGACTTCTGTGGACCTGTCTGGTGGGACAATGTAGACCTTATCATGTCGGAGGCGAAAAAGCGGGGCATGCGCATCTGGATTCTGGATGATGACAAATTCCCAACGGGACATGCGAACAAAGCCTTCGAGAAGAAATATCCGGATTTGAAGAAGACCTATCTTGCGGACCGGCATTTTGATTTCCTGGGTCCGGCAAAGGATCAGGCTATGCTTTATGAGCCCATGCTTGGGACAGATGGGAAGCTTTTGGGTGTCTATGCCGTGAAGAGAACAGCAGGAGATACCACTGAGCTTGATCCCCGGCATATCCTTGACCTGACTCCGAATGCGAAGGACGGCTTTGTTTTCTTTGACCTTCCGGAAGGCAGATACCGGGTCTTTGTTCTTTATACCACACAGCTGCGCGGAGGAAGGGAGAATTATATCAACCTGATTGACTCAAGATCTGTCCGTGTACTGATCGACGAGGTTTATGAAGCCCATTTCCAGCATTATGGAGAAGAATTCGGAAAGACCTTTGCCGGCTTCTTTTCCGATGAGCCGGAATTTGGCAATACTCCGGGCTATGATTTTCAGGAAAAGCTGGGTAAGAAGAATGTAAAGCTTCCTTGGAGTGAGGAGCTGGAGGAGGCGTTAAGAAAAAGGTGGGGAGAGGATTTCGCATCGAAGCTTCCTGCGTTGTGGTTTTCCATGGGAGATGCCACACCCGGAATCCGCAGCGGATATATGGACGAGGTAACAACGCTGGTACATAAATGCTTCTCCGGCCAGCTGGGCGGGTGGTGTCAGGAGCATGGAATTGAATATATCGGACATATCATAGAGGATGATAATGCACATATGCGGCTTGGCTGCAGCATCGGACATTATTACCGTGAAATGAAGGGCCAGCATAGGGCAGGAGTTGATGTCGTACATCATCAGATCGTTCCGGGGCATACGGAGAAGATTCACCAATGGGTCGAGTGGGATGGAGACGGGGAATTTTTTCATTACGCCCTTGCAAAGCTGGGAAGCTCGGCCGCCCATATCGATCCCATGAAAAAAGGAAGGTCTCTTTGCGAGATCTATGGCAACTACGGCTGGGCAACGGGGATATCAACAATGAAATGGCTGACGGACCATATGCTGGTACGGGGAATTAACCATTTCGTACCCCATGCCTTCTCCATGATCTTCCCGGACAGGGACTGCCCGCCCCATTTCTATGCGAGGGGAAATAATCCGCAGTATCCCTACTTTAAGGTCCTCATGAAATATATGAACCGTATCTGCCATCTGATTAACGGCGGAACCCATGTTTCCGATGCGGCAGTGCTGTATACGGCTGAATCCGAGTGGACGGGCGGCAGGTCAATGTTGTTTCAGGAGCCTTGCAGGGCTTTGCTGGAGAAGCAGCTGGATCTGGATATTGTACCGGCGGATATTCTGTCAGAGCAATATGTAACACTTGGTTCGGAGGGCTTCTCCATTAATGGGGAGAATTATAAGGCCTTCATTATACCGGGCTGTGATTATCTGGCGAAGAAGGCGGTCGATTTTGTATTAAAGGCCGGGAAAGTGGGATTAAAAATATTTATTGTGGATAAAATACCGGAATTTGACACGGAGGGTGGATTATTAGGAGAGGATTTTCAGGCCTTGGTGGAGCTGGTATCCCTCCAGGAGCTAGCGGATAAAGTAAGAGCCTGCGGTGCAACGGAAATTACCTGTGAGAAAACATACCCGGACTTACGCTTCCTCTGCTATGAACACGAGGATGGCAAGCTGTTCTACTTCTTTAATGAAAGCATATTTGATACCGTTGATACAAAGATTACTTTAAATAAGGCCTCCTGCAGCAGTATCCGTATCTATGATGCCGTAACCAATCAAGTAACCTGCCAGTCTGTGGAGGACAACAGCTTCAGGCTCCTTCTGGAACCTGGGCAGGTGCTGCTGTTCGAACCTGCCGATGGGATGGAAGCGATTCCGGCTCCCGTTCTCTTGGCCAGCGAGGAGGTATTATGTGACTGGACGGTATGGGAGAAGGAAACAAACTGTGGTAAGGAGTTTAGGAAGAAGCTTACCTTAAAGGCAGGAGAGAAGCTGCCTAATCTCAACGGTCCTGCATATGAAACCAGCTTTAGCGGTATATTTCGTTATGAGGGCAGTCTGAAGGCAGACAGATCCGCCGGTAAGGCCATTAAGCTCTACCTTCCTGCAGTCGGGGACTGTGCGGGAGTATATATCAACGGAAAAAGTGCCGGGGTTGTGCTGGAAAGCCCGGACAGGGTTGATGTGACCGAATATGTAAGGGATGGTGTGAATGAGCTTGTGATTGAGGTTGCCAATACCCTTGTCTGGAGGGTGAAGGATCAGATCTCGTCCCATGTACAGATAAAACCTACCGGTCTTACGAAGGAGCCGGTAATTGAATACTACAGTTAGTTAATACAGAAAAGTGCAGTTGGT
>JARKQP010000082.1 GCA_029974875.1 Mobilitalea sp. | reverse complement strand
AATTTGAAGAGCGGCTGAAGGCCGTACTGGAAGAAGTAAAAAAGAGTGAGGGACAGATCATCCTCTTTATCGATGAGCTTCATACCATTGTAGGAGCAGGCAAAACAGAGGGTTCCATGGACGCCGGCAATATGCTCAAGCCCATGCTTGCAAGAGGGGAGCTGCATTGTATCGGTGCAACTACCTTGAATGAATACCGTCTCTATGTGGAGAAGGATGCAGCACTGGAACGCCGGTTCCAGCCGGTTATGGTGGATGAACCTTCGGTGGAAGATACCATTTCTATTCTCAGAGGCTTAAAGGAGCGTTATGAGGTATTCCATGGTGTTAAGATTACGGATGGTGCGCTAGTCAGCGCGGCAACGCTTTCCAACCGGTATATCTCCGACCGTTTTCTTCCCGATAAAGCCATTGACCTGGTGGATGAGGCCTGCGCCCTGATTAAGACGGAGCTGGATTCCATGCCGACGGAGTTAGACGACATGCAGCGCAGGATCATGCAGATGGAGATTGAAGAGGCAGCCCTTAAGAGGGAAAATGACCGGTTAAGCCAGGACCGTCTTACTGTTCTCCAATTGGAGCTGTCAGAGCTGCGGGACGATTTTGCTTCAGGAAAGGCAAGATGGGATAATGAGAAGGCCTCTGTTGATAAGGTCCACAAGCTCCGTGAGGCCTTGGAGGAATTGAATAATGAGATTGAGGTTGCAGAACGCAACTATGATTTGAACAAGGCAGCAGAATTAAAATACGGCAGGCTGCCGGAGCTTCAGAAGCTCCTGGCAGAGGAGGAAGAACGCCTTAAGAAGGAAGAGAATATGCTGGTTCATGAAAATGTCAGCGAGGAGGAGATAGCAAAGATTGTATCCCGTTGGACGGGTATCCCCATTACGAAGCTGACGGAAGGGGAACGCAGCAAGACCCTGCATTTAAGCGAAGAGCTCCATAAAAGGGTGGTTGGACAGGACGAGGGCGTTGACAAGGTATCGGACGCCATCCTCAGGTCAAAGGCCGGTATCAAGGATCCAAGCAAGCCCATCGGCTCCTTCCTGTTCTTAGGGCCAACAGGTGTCGGTAAGACGGAGCTTGCAAAGGCCTTGGCGGAAAGCCTGTTTGACAATGAACACAACATGGTGCGTATTGATATGAGTGAATACATGGAGAAGCACTCCGTAGCAAGGCTGATCGGTGCGCCTCCGGGATATGTGGGATATGAGGAGGGTGGACAGCTGACGGAAAGAGTCCGCCGCAAGCCCTATGCGGTAATCCTCTTTGATGAGGTGGAGAAGGCACATCCGGATGTATTCAATGTGCTGCTACAGGTATTGGATGACGGCCGTATCACGGATTCCCAGGGCAGGACGGTGGACTTTAAGAACACCATCATTATCCTGACCTCGAATATTGGCTCCAGGTATCTGCTGGAAGGTATCGAGGGTGACGGTGACATCAGTGAATATTGTGAGGCTCAGGTAATGAGCGAGCTGCGGGGCTCCTTCCGTCCGGAATTCTTAAACCGTTTGGACGAGATTATCCTGTTTAAACCGCTTACGAAGGAAAATATCAGCAACATTATGGATCTCATGATTGAAGAGCTGAACCACCGCCTGTCTGATAGGGAGATTAAGGTGACCCTGACAAATGCAGCAAAGGATTATATTGTAGACCAGGCTTATGATCCGGTTTACGGGGCAAGACCGCTGAAGAGATTTTTACAAAAGAATATAGAGACCTTAAGTGCAAGACTGATCTTAAGTGACCAGGTAGAGCCCGAGGACACCATTGTTATTGATGAGGCGGATGGAGAACTGGTAGCTGGGGTACAGAACTTATGAGGATGAATTAAGAGAAGCAGATTTATAGTAGGTTGGCTGCAGGCATCTGTGGTGTTTGTATTAATTCATTAACTTCTACATTAACGTTGACTTTTAATGCTTACCGGAACGGATTAACACTTGCTATATTTTGATAATCTGCTATAATGTAGTTAGAAAAGGCAATCGCCACAGAGTGGTTGGCCGGGAAAAAGAATAAAGAACCTTCCTGACTCGGGCAAAGTACAGGGAAGGTTTTTTATGTTACTGACAAATCAAATAAATGAATGTCAGGAGCACTATAATGAACATGCCGAATTGTATTAAGTCTTCAAAATCAAAGTTATTGTTCACAAGCATCACCTCCATCCTATGTAGAATGAAGGCCAACCACCCTATACACGATTGCCAGCAGTTTAAACTGCTGAATAAATTATACCATGCCCCTATGCCAAACACAAGTTTGGTATGGGGCATGGTATAATTTTTGTGCAGAACTATTTAAAAATACTATAGATTTCAGCACTATTACTATGTCTGAGTTTTTCAAATAGTGACGCGGAGCAACTTATTTATGGAGCAACTTATTTATCTAGAAGAACAAATTCAGCCATCAATAAATCTGCATCCCTGGAGCTGGTTCCTACAAACACTTCAAATTTACCGGGATCAACCACCTTCTCGCTCTCCGGGTTATAATAGCTGAGCAGCTCCCTGGTAATAACAAAGGACACTTCCTCGCTTACCCCCGGAGCTAATGCTACCTTCTTAAAGCCCTTCAGCTCCTTCACCGGACGGGCGATCTGGGCAGCCACGTCATGGATGTAAAGCTGCAGGGTTTCGGTGCCCTCCACTGCTCCGGTATTCCGAAGGGTCACACTTACCTTGATTTCTCCATCCTCCTTCATCTGACTGGAAGAAAGAGCCAGATCCTTCACTTCGAAGCTTGTGTAGCTCAGGCCGTAGCCGAAGCTATACAAGGGGGCATTGGAACCGTCCAGATATTTGGACAGGAATTTATCCGGGTTGCCTTCCGTATATGGGCGGCCTGTTCTCAGGTGATTATAATAAACCGGAATCTGGCCATGTGTCCTGGGGAAGCTGATGGAAAGCTTACCGGAGGGGTTATAGCTTCCGGATAATACGTCTGCAATTGCCCTTCCGGCCTGGGAGCCCAGGAACCAGGTTTCAACAATAGCATCTGCATTTTCCTCAAACCAGTCTAATAATAAGGGACGGCCATTGGTTAACACCAGGATCATCGGTTTTCCAAGCTTTTTAAGCTCAGCAGCCAAATCAAGCTGAACCTGGGGAATAACAATGTTCTGGCGGGAAGCCGCTTCACCGGACATACCCATGGTTTCCCCGAGCGCTAATACAATGACGTCGCTTTTCTTTGCAGCCTCTACTGCCCGCAGGACACCGCCCTCTATGGCAGTATCGATATCACAGCCCTGCTCGTAGATCACCTGGAAGCCCGTGGCCTCCAGCCCCTGCTTTAAGGTAACGGTTTTATCATTATATTTACTGAACTGCCAAGGTCCAAGAAGATCCGTGCTGTCTGCCTTCGGACCGATTAAGGCCAGCTTCTTGTCCGCCGTAAGTGGCAGGATTGAGCTGTTCTTAAGGAGTACAATGGATTCTCTCGCCAGCTTATAGCTTGCCTCAAGGTGCTCATCGCAGAATAAGAGGTCATTCTTATCCGGCTGGAAATAGCGGTATGGATCATCCATTAAGCCGGATTTATATTTAAGCGTAAGGACGCGGCGGACTGCTTCGTCAATTAATTCTTCCTCTACCTTGCCTTCCCTTACGGCTTCTGCCAGATAGGAAAGATAGTTTGTGGAGGCCATCTCCATATCCAGGGAAGCACGGACACCTTTGATTGACGCGTCCTTGCCATCCTCTGCCGCACCGTGGACAATGGCTTCGGAGAGCGCATTGTAATCTGAGACCAGCATTCCCTCAAAGCCCATCTCCCCACGCAGGATGTCCCTGCATATCTTCTTGTTAATTACCACAGGAATGTTATCCATTACATTAAAGGAATTCATAATAGAAGCAACGCCTGCATCAATTCCGGCCTGGAAGGGCGGCAGATAGGTATTGTGAAGGCTGGTGCCGGTAATCTCAGCGGTATTGTAATCGCGTCCGCCTTCTGCTGCGGAGTAGCCTACATAATGCTTTAAGCAGGCAAGAAGGGAATGGTCATCATTTAGCTTATCACCCTGAAAGCCCTTTACATGTGCCTCACACATTCTGGAGCACAGGTAGGGATCTTCCCCGTTGCCCTCGGATACACGTCCCCAACGCGGATCCCTGGCGATATCCAGCATGGGGGAGAAGCCCAGCTTAATTCCCTGGGTGGTAGCTTCCTTTGCTGCAGCCCGCATAGCTGTTTCTAAAAGCTCTGGGTTGAAGGAGCAGCTCCAGCCAAGGGGAATCGGGAAAATGGTCTGGTAACCATGGATAACATCCTGACAGAACAGGAGGGGGATACCAAGACGGGATTTTTCTACGGCAAGCTTCTGTTTTTCAAATGCAATTTCCTGTGGAGCCATCAAAATCATGGAACCGAGATATCCGGCCATAATGCGCTCGTCGTCGGTCATCACTGTTTTTACCGCACTGCCGATAGCCGCGGTGTTGGAGCCGCCGGACTGGCTCATCTGTCCGATTTTCTCCTCAAGGGTCATCTGCATAAGCAGTGAATTGACAGCTGCTGCGATTGCTTCATCGGTACGCTCTACTACTTTGCCGGTACGGTAATTAGGAAGATCTTCAAGCATCTGCTCGAATCTGGTTTTCCCGGTAAAGGCAACAGCCTTGCCGGTGATCCTGCCGAGGATGGGAAGCTCGCCGTCTACTTCATAATAGCCCTCCTTCCAGGTCAGCTTCATGTGGCCCTTCAGGTTTTCCATCATAGGAATCGATAGCTCCAGTTGGATTATGGTGTCTGTGACAGTTACCTTAGAAGGCTTCATTTTTATCCCGTTATTCGTGCTTTCCATCACGACGTCCAGGGTGTCATCTGATTTTTGGATGTCATACATTAGTTCCCCAATGGAGGTTGGTAATACGTATTTTCCCAGCATATACAGAACTCCTTCTCTTCTATGAATTTGATAGTATCCCTATCTTACCTTATGGTAGCATACCGACGGGTATGCTATCAATAACCATATTTAAGAGAAATTATAGGTTGAATTTAATATGGTTGCTCTGATACAATGATAATTGTGATGGTGAACTGCCAAATAATAGTATGGGAAGCTGTTTGTAAGATGAAGCAGCTGACCTTGCTATATGTGAATATAATTTATATGGAGCTATAGTCTATATGGAGCTATAGTCTATATAGAGCTATAGTCTATGTGGAGCTATAGTCTATGTGGAGCTATAGTCTATGTGGAGCTACAGTCTATGTGGAGCTACAGTCCATATGGAGCTATACTCTGTATAAGGCTATCATGGTTATAATGTAGGACGGATAGGAGCCAAAGGATCATGGATAACAATTCAGTATATGAATATTTATTGGATACAAATGAATGGGAAAGAAAAGCCTTAGAGTATATTAGGCAGTACCGGAGAAAACCCTCAGGCATAGACCTGCTGATGATCTACAACCGGGATATAATCATAGGGGATATACAGGAGGACAAATTCTCTAAAGACCGGAGGGGAGAATTCTACAAGAATCAAGAGAACAAAGCTTTCGAAGAGCAGGGGAGAAAAGCCTCCAAAGATCAAGAGGACAAAGCCTCCGAAAATCTGGAGGCTTGGGAGGGATATCGAAGGTATAGTGAGAGCCTGCACTCCTTAGGCCACATCGTATACCAGGAGGAGGAATGTTTCCTGCCGGGCTCCAATATTGAGCTGTGCAAGGTGGAGAGGTATGTGGATAATATATTGCATACCCATGAATTCTTCGAGGTAGAGTATGTGTTAACGGGCAGCTGCATCCATATCGTAGAAAAGCAGGAGATACCGATCCGGGCAGGAGATATCGTGATCGTCCCCCCGAACGTGGAGCACAAGGCACTGCCGGAGAATGACGGCGTTACGGTGAACATTAAAATAAGGAAACAGGTCTTCCACAATGCCTTCATAAACCTTCTTTCCACGGATACGGAGCTTTCCACCTACCTGTCAAGAACCCTGTATTCCACGGCCTACCGCTCCTCCTTCACCTTCCATTGTGGTGATGATCCTTTGATTAAATCCATCATTCTATCCATGTACGGGCAGCAGCTGGAGCAGAAGCCATTTTTTAACTATATGCTGGAGGGACTGACCCTGACCCTGTTCTCCTGCCTGATGCAGAACCATTCCCAGAATGTAGAGATTTCCAACTTCGTAATTACAAGTGATGACCGCATGTCAAAAATTATTGCCTATATTAATGAAAACTACAGAAATGTCACACTCAGCTCAGTAGCAGGGAAATTCTACATCAGTGAGCCCTATTTAAGCAGTATTATAAAGAAGGAAACCGGCTCCACCTTCTCTTTCCTGCTCCGTGAGATAAAGATACAGAAGGCGACGATGCTTTTGCTGACCACCAACTTAAATATTGACGAGGTCTGTGAACGGTCCGGTTATCAGGACACGACACAATTTATTAAAACCTTCAAAAGATACCATGGCTTATCTCCGAAAAGATACCGCCAGAGCATGCAGCAGCTGAATAAAGAGGGCAAAAATGAAGCATTGCTCCACAGAGGGCTCTTAAATTGATACTGACAAGTCATGAATTTGAATGCAGCCACATAGATTTTAATAACGGATGAACCTATGGAGGTTGCGATGAGGAACACGCGCATTCTACTTATGTTTTTTATGATAATAACAATAGCTGCAGCGCTTGCCGGATGCAAGTCAGAGGATACGGAAGTTAAGAAAATCAAGGATCTGGAATTTACCGTAGTTGAGGATGCCAATTTACCGGGAGAGCTTAAGGAAATCATTGATGAGAAGAAGGAAGAGCCCTTCCGCTTAACCTACGCAAATAAAGATAATTTATACATTGTAGTAGGCTATGGGAAGCAGAACAGCGGCGGCTATAGCATCGCCGTGGAGGAGCTGTACCTAACTAATAATGCAATTTACATAGATACGAATCTGATCGGGCCGTCAAAGGAGGATAACGTATCCCAGGGAATCACCTATCCCTATGTGGTCGTGAAGCTGGAATACATGGATGAGCGGGTTGTTTTCGAATAATTATACTATAAATAACCATATTTAGATTGACAGAAATAGGAAGTGTCAACATCTTGTGGTTTTAAAAATTCTGGAAAAATGTAGAGCAAACAAAGGTTGTACATGAAAAAATTGTGCAAAAATACTATATTTGGATAGGCACATGGTACTAGGTCTGTGAAATTATTCCATAAAAATAAACAAAAATTTATAGGTTTAATGTGCATATTTTTCTGCCTAAAACCTCTGAAAGATCTGAATTGTCAGAAAATTCATTGACTTGAAATGCTATTTATGCTATACTGCAAGAGGTGCATAAGATTTGTAACAGATTTATTGAGTGATGTTGACAAAAGCGTAAGAGAATTTTGATTTAATTATAGCAGAGGCAGCATTGGCAAGGAGATAATATGATGCAAAATAATGTAAATAATGTACGGAACGCAGTGGCAAATCAAATGGGGAAAAAAGTAAAAATCCGGATTAACAGGGGAAGACATAAAGTAGATGTATCAGAAGGAATCATATCAGAAACATATCCCAATATTTTCATGATAAGGATCCAGGAATCAGAAGATATGCCGGTTAGGATGGTATCCTACAGCTATACCGATCTTTTAACAAAAGATGTAGAATTAATTTTATTATAATTAGGGTGTGCCTGAAAGCAGGAGCTTTCAGACACGTCCCGCATATAGCAAGCAGCACGGGAGCTAAAGCCAATCGGGATTTAGCTCTTTTTTTGTATATTTTTTTATCGGTTGAATTCATAATTCCAACTGGCAGGGAATAAGATATGACAGAGGCATCTATCGTATGTCCGAATACAAGGAGGGATCATAAGTGGAATTGGTGAAAAAGAATATTCATATGAATAAATTAAAATGTAAGAGCAACCTGCAGCTTACATTGGATGACGACTTTAATGTCCCTGATGTCAAACCAGATATTGGGAGAATGATAACAGAGCAGGGTGAGGTTAAGATAAGCGACATTCGGGCAATGAATGGGAAGCTGTTAGTAAAGGGAGCATTAGTCTTTAATGTTCTTTATCTTTGCGACGGGGACCAGGTACCGGTTCAAAATATCAGCGGGGAAATTCCTTTTGATGAAGCCATCAATATGGATGTTTCCTGCTCTGATGACGAGCCGAATGTAAAATGGGAGCTGGAAGACCTAAATACCAGTATGATCCACTCCAGGAAAATCAGTGTCAGGGCCATCGTCGGCTTGTATGTGGCGGTAGAGGAGCTCTATGACGAAGAAACAGCCGTAGGCGTGGACAGTGCAGATGATGTCCAGTACATAAATAAAAGGATCGAGGTAACGGATGTAGCCATCAACAAGAAGGATACCTTCCGGATCAAGGATGAGCTTACACTGCCTGCTAATAAAGGAAATATAGCAAGCCTCCTTTATCAGGACATCGGCCTTAGCAATGTGGAAATCCGGCTGCTTGATGACCGGTTTACCATTAAGGGTGAGATTCCCGTATTCATCTTCTATGCCAGCGATGGGGAAGAAAACTCCATGGAATATTATGAAACAGAGGTTCCCTTTAGCGGCACCGTAGAGTGCAATGGCTGCAGTGAAGACATGGTGGAGGATATCATGGTTGGAATTGCAGGCAGGCACCTGGAGATTAAGCCGGATTCGGACGGCGAAGATAGGGTGCTTGACCTGGAGGTAATCCTGGAGCTTGGCATCCGGGTATATGAGACCCAGGAGCCGGAGATCCTGTGCGATGTGTACTCCCCTTCCAAGGAAATTACGCCGATTATGAGAAATGCCAACTATGAGAACCTGGTGGTAAAAAATAACAGTAAATACAGGGTAGCAGACCGGATTCTGGTGGAAGAAAGCCAGCCTAAGATCCTTCAGATCTGCCATGCAAATGGAATTATCCGTATCGATGACATTACCTCTGAGGGCTCGGAGCTGATGGTAGAAGGAGTAATTGAGGTTGGTATCCTCTATATTTCAGAGGATGATGTGCGCCCGATGAATGCTATCAAGGGAATGATCCCCTTCTCACAGATCATTGAATTAAAGGGCATGAAGCCGGGCTGCAATTATGAGATTAAGCCGACCATCGACCAGCTAAGCGTTATGATGCTGGATGGTCAGGACATCGAAGTAAAAGCTACCATTAATTTGAATACCATTGTATTTGAAATGATTTCAGAACCCATTATCACGGATATCGAAGTATCCGACCTGGATATGGAGAGGCTCCAGGCCATGCCGGGTATCATAGGCTATGTCGTGAAAAAGGGAGATAATCTGTGGAAAGTAGCAAAGAAATATTACACAACCGTGGATAACATCATGACAATTAATCATTTGGAGGATGAACAGGTTAAGGAAGGCGATAAGCTCATTATTATGAAGAAGGTAGATGTAGTTTTATAATACCCTTCAAAGAACCTGGTAAAACCTGAAAATATAAGAGCTATAGGGAATAAGGAAATAATTTTTTGGGATACGGCATAGTCCATTGGGCTATGCCGTTTTTCCTTGTTCCTTCAGTGTTTGGGGATTATTCGGTAAATCAAATTCTCCACTGGAATTAAAGACAATATCTCCTTGCTGCTTGCGCTTACCGCTGGATTTCTCCGGTGCATGAACAACAATTTTCTTGATAAGTTCGCTGATAATTGGTTCCCTGTTATGCCTGAGAAGTTGTTTTAATATATTGACAATAAAGTGCTTATAGTGTATAGTGTGTATATTAAAACATCACAATTGAAAGAGGTGCTCTTGTGAAAATACTTATAGCCAATAACTCAGAGACTCCTTTATACCAACAAATAAAAGACCAGATAAAGGAGGCTATCCTGAAAGGAGAGCTCATAGAGGGAGATCCGTTGCCCTCTATAAGGTCTTTTGCAAACGATTTAAAAGTAAGCGTTCTAACCATACGTCGTGTTTACGAGGATTTGGAACAGGAAGGGTTCATAACAAGTCAAGTCGGCATAGGAACTTTCGTATCAACCGGAAATCTCGAACTGCTAAAAGACTCAAAGAGGCGGCTTGTCGAGGAGCAGATGCAGATTATGATAAAAACTGCAAAAGCTCTGGGCATTCCAAAAGATGAACTAACCGCCATGATGGATATTCTATATGAGGAGGAATAGGAAATGAACAATATTTTAGAGGTCGCCGGTCTGAATAAAACCTATGAAAAATTCTCGTTGAAGGACATTACATTCTCCCTGGCGGAAGATTGCATTATCGGTTTTATTGGTGTAAACGGTGCCGGGAAAACTACTACAATACGCTCGATCCTTGGTCTTGCACGGAAAAACTCAGGTAAAATTTCCGTATTGGGAATGGATATGGATACACACGAAAAGGAAATAAAGGACCGTATCGGTGTTGTGATGGATGAAGGTTGCTTTTATGGTGATTTATCCATGGATGAAATGAAAAGTATCATTGCCCCTGCTTACACAAGATGGAGCAATAATGATTACAGGGACTTTATGCGGAAATTTGATCTTGATCCAAAGCAAAAGATATCTACGCTTTCGAAAGGGATGAGAATGAAATATTCCTTAGTTTTGGCTCTATCGCATCAAGCAGAATTGCTTATTATGGACGAACCAACCAGCGGACTCGACCCCTTGGTGCGAAGCCAGCTCTTGGATATTATGGCCGAATACATGAAGCAGGGTGGAAAAGGCGTATTCTTTTCAACCCATATTACGTCAGATTTAGACAAAATTGCAGATATGCTCATTCTAATTGACGACGGCAAAATAGAGTTTGAAAAGAGCAAGGATGAGCTTTTTGAAAACTATCGGATTATTAAGGGTGATGCCAAGCTGCTCAATAGTGAGAATAAAAAGCTTTTCTTAAGTCTGAAGGTCACAGACTATGGTTTTTCCGGTGTTACAGATAATGTAGTAAAAGCACAAAAAAGTATACCGGATATCGTAATAGAAAAGGCTGGTATTGAAGATATCATGCTTGCCCATATTGAGAGGAGGACGCATAGTGTTTAATCTTATTAAAAAGGATTTTCTAATTGTAAAAAAACTCTCCTATATTACGATGGGTGCAATTATCCTTATCCCTGTTTTTATCAGCATAGTTGCCCCAAGTGCCCCTGGAATTTTAACGTTGCTATATATGGTGATTATGGGGACAATAATGCTATTACAGGCTATTTCCCAAGAGGAAGAAAAATATCCGAAAGCCTCAGCACTTATTTGCTCGGCACCATACTCGCGAAATTCTTACGTAATAGCAAAGTATTTAGCTTTCTTCGCCATTTTTGCGTATTGCTATATCATTGACACGTTAGTAAAAGTAATTTTTAATAGGAGTGCTTTACTCGGCATTAATTCAATCCTTCTTGTTTTGTTTGTGGGCATAATTGTTTTTTGTATCTATATGCCTGTCGAGATTAAATATGGTGCAGTCAAGGCCAGGTACCTTTTTTCAGCTACTATTATTATGTTTGCTATGGGACCGGCAGTAATAAAAAACCTTTTTTCGAACTTCACATTTGATCTGTCTCTCCTTGAAAAATTACCATCCGTTGTTATGCCACTAATCCTAGCCTTAGGCTGCATTGTTATTTTTACGGGATCACTAATTAGTTCGCTTAGGATTTTTTCAAACAAAGAATTATAAATAATTGAATAAATATAGTCAGCTAAGTAATCCGAAGAATTTCTTTTGTACAAAGGTAAAATACTATTAATTTATTCTGAAAACCTGCCGAAATATATGCTACAAGGAAATACTTTGTCAGTAGTAAAATGCTCCCGGCAGCCAAGGACGGCAAAGGGGCAGTAACTAACAAATGAGGAAATTCACGAAGGTATTAGTAGCGCCCAATTGGGTGGGTGAAGCCTCACATATCATCAGAGGAGGAATCCTCTGCCGATCAAGGAGGATAAGATATGGGCTTAGAAGGAATAAGCAGCGTAACACAGTCTTATGGCACAAATGCAACTGCCAAGGCAAAGGAAAGTGAAGCCAAGGTAAAGACTGGACAGCAGGAAAAGGAAGGGGATGCAGCGGTTTACGAGAAGAACGAAACAGCAGCCCCCAAGAATAAGATTTACCAAAGAGATGATGATACGGTAAGCAGGCTTCTCGCAGAAGCAGAAAAGCGGTCACAGAGCTTAAGGGATTTAGTCGAGAAAATGTTATTGAAGCAAGGCGAGACCTTTACGGAGGCGACAGATATGTATGCGCTGTTGCGGGAAGGAAAGCTGCAGGTTGACCCGGAGACACAGGCACAGGCCAAGAAGGATATTGCCGAAGACGGTTATTGGGGCGTTGACCAGACCTCAGAAAGATTAGTTTCCTTTGCCAAGGCACTCACAGGCGGAGATCCCTCCAAGGCAGAGGAAATGATTGCGGCAGTAAAGAAAGGCTTTAAAGCCGCTGAAAAGGCCTGGGGCGGTGAGCTTCCCGAGATCTCCAAGAAAACCCTGGATGCGGCAATCAAGAAGCTGGAGGCCTGGAGGGATGGAACAGACAGTACTTCCAAATAAAGAATCCTTAAAGTAAGAAGCCTGCCGTAGGAAGTGTAAAGAAGATATAGCAGGAAACTTAAAAATAATGCAGCAGAAAGCATATAAAAAATGAATGAGCTTTCTGCTGCATTGCTATAAATATTTCATGCATAGCCAGTATTTTAAGATTACATGGGGAACAGCGTCCGGTGGCCGCTGCCCTATGTAATCTTTTTCTTTCGGAAGGTAAGCAGGCTGATTGCAATCAATACGGGGAAGATGACCGCTATCAGCAGACCGGTACGCAGGCCGGCCTGTTCCAGGTTAAGGCCACGGCCGGCCCAGACGGACAGGGTACGCCCGGAGCTTTGGACATAGTCGGAGACCTTCCCTGCCAGCCAGGGGCCGAAGGAACAGCCGATATCACCGCATACTGCAACGATGCCGAACATTAAGGTACCTCCCCTTGGAAATTTTGCTGAGGTAAGGCTGAAGGTACCGGGCCACATCAGTGCAACGGATAAGCCGCATAAGCTGCAGGCCAGTAAGGAAAGGAATGCATTTGGGCTGAATACGGTCAGCAGGTAGGTTGTGATACAAAGGATGCTGCTTCCGAACAGGCAGGCCTTTAAGGGAAGCCGTTCCCCAAAGTGGCCGTATATAGTCCGCCCGATCCCCATGAATACGGCAAATAAGCCGGGACCCAATAAATCACCTACTACCTTGGGAACCTGTAAGCCCTTTTCCGCAAAGAGGGAGGACCATTGTGACATAGTTAATTCACTTGCGCCGGCGCAAATCATCAAAAGCATGGCGAGATAAAAGGTGGGATGGGAGAAAAGCTCCTTAAGACCCATCCCGTTCCCGTCATGTACCAGGGGCAGGAGGGGAACCTTCCGGAATTGGAACAGGTTATATAATGGGAATAAGGCCCATAGGATCGGAAGGACAAACCATAAATCACGTCCGATGACCCACAAAAGCAAGGTGCTGATAAATACAACGCCCATCTGTCCCCAGCAATAGAAGGAATGCAGGAGACTCATGGAGGCTTCTTTATTTTCATTTGGGAGAGCCTCAATTATGGGGCTTACAATAACCTCCAATAAGCCTCCTCCTATGGCATATACAATAACTGCGAGAGTAAGGCCGATATAGGGGGAGGGCAGCAGAAGGGGCAGCAGCCCTAAGGAGGCCAGACCTATGGCGCAAAGTGCGTGGGCTGCAACCATACATTTGCGGTAGCCAAAATGATCTGCATATTTGGATGCCCAAAGATCCGTTACAATCTGGGTAACAAAATTAACCAATACCAATTGTCCCAGCTTTTCATAGGAAAGAGAGAATTTGGTTTGGAAAATAATAAATAAAATAGGTGCCAGATTATTGATAATTGCCTGGGTGATATATCCGCGGTAACAGGCAAAGGTTGTGTTACGGTATGTGTACTTATGTGCTGTCATAGTAAATGCCTTTCTTAAATATTAAATATCCTTTGTTTTATTCTTATTATTTTGTTCCGGGTGCAGATGTCATATGATACCCATTTATTTAATTAATCTTTTTGCAGATGTCATATGACACCCATTTATTTAATTAATCTTTTTGCAGGTGTCGTATAATACCCATTTATTTAATTAATCTTTTTGCAGGTGTCGTATGATACCCACTTATTTCATTATCTTTGTGCAGGAGGCTTATGATAACCATTTATTACATTATCTTTCAGGATAATAGGGCTTTGTAAGAAATACCTGCTTCCCGTAGTGCTTGTGGCGTTTAAAATAATTAAAAGCTTTCTTCGCCAGCTCCACGTTTTTATAAATCCCAAACACGGTAGGGCCGCTTCCGCTCATCAGGGAGGTTAGGGCGCCCAGCTCCAGCATCTTGCGTTTGATGTCCGTAATAATGGGATAATCCTTGACAGTCACGGTCTGGAGCAGGTTATCCATGGTTTTCGCCAGGGAGGAGAGGTCATTGTGCTCAAGGGCATGCCTCATCCCTGCAATATCAGGATGTGTGACGGTACCGGTTAAACGCAGATTCTCGTAGACATATTTTGTGGAAACACTGATATCGGGCTTTACAAGCAATACGGTGCATTCCGGGATGGCGGGCAGGGGCGTCAGCACCTCCCCAATTCCCTCCGATAGTGCGGTTCCAAGCTGGATGCAATAAGGAACGTCAGCACCTATTTTCACCCCGAGGCTTTTTAATTCTTCCATTGATAAGCCGGTTTGGTATAATTCGTTCAACCCCTTCAAAGTAGCAGCGGCATCAGAGCTGCCGCCCGCAAGTCCGGCGGCAACGGGGATATTCTTTTCCAGGGTAATGTTGAGGCCGTCCTTAATCTGGGCAGCCTCTAAAAATAATGCGGCAGCCCGATAAACCAGATTCCCCTGGTCGTTTGGGAGATAGGAGAGGTTTGTCCTTATCTTGATACCGGTGGAAGGAATACGGCTAATTGTTATGATATCGTGAAGATCCAGGGACTGCATGATCATGCAGACATCATGGTAACCATCGGGACGTTTTCTTATGACATCAAGACCGAGATTTATTTTCGCATAAGCGTTCACTGTAATTGTATTCATGTCTGCCTCCGTAGCGTTGATTGCAAGAAAGTCGGTGGAATGTACTGCCTGTTCCGTGACAATACAACCGTATCTGGGATACTTTGAAAATGTTTGTCTTATAGATAGTTAACAGGGATAGCCCTATCCTCACCTTTTAATGTAATTAAATGATCATACATACACACGACACCGCCGGATCCCCGCCGGACTCCTGGAATTTTATCCAGCAAAGCAAATGCAGCGACGTCATTCTTTTCGGGATCAGCGTGTTTTTTTATCTCTATGGGATAAAGCGTACCGTTTTCATGGATTAAAAGGTCTATTTCATTTTGCTCCTTATCACGGTAAAAATAGATTGGCGGCTCAAGAATACCTTCATTATAATAGCTTTTTATTATTTCAGATACCACAAAGCTCTCAAAAAAGGCTCCCGCCTGGGCACCTGTCTGAAGCGTTTCAGGTGTGGGCCAACGGGTGAGATAAGCCATCAGCCCCGTATCAAGAAAATAGACCTTTGGTGTTTTTATAGCCCGTTTTGTAAGGTTGTTATAGTACGGTTCAAGTAAATGCACAATGCCGGATGTCTTTAAAATCGAAAGCCACCGTTCTGCGGTGGGGGGACTGATGCCAACATCGCGGGAAACAGAAGCAAGATTTAAAAGCTGTCCGCTGGATGCGGCAATCACCGTCATAAATTTCAGGAATTTCACTTCATCGCCAACCTGAGTCAATTCACGGACATCACGTTCAATATAAGTTTTTACATAGGCTGCATAATAGATCTGCCAATCAAAGTCAGGATTTGCTGTAAGTTCAGGCATGCTGCCCCGATGAATAATATGCCATATATCCTTATATGATGTTTCTTTGAGATTAGCTCTCCGCTCTTTGAAATAATCATCCTCTGGTAGAAAGGGTCTGCTAAATTCTACACCCCTCATTTCGCGCAAGGAAAGTCCCAGCAGATGGAGTATTCCTATCCGCCCTGCAAGTGATTCGCTGACATTTTTCATCATATGAAATTGCTGTGAACCGGACAGAAAGAACAGTCCTTTAACTTTTTCTTTGTCAATATACATTTTGATATATGGAAACAGATTTGGTGCATATTGAATTTCGTCTATAAATACAGGCGGTGGAAAATCCTTAAAGAAGGTTCCCGATTCATTGACCGCTGTCTGTAGCAGAATTGGATCATCAAGCGTGACATAGGTCATGCTTCCAGTAACATTTTTCAGCAGGGTGGTTTTCCCCACCTGCCTTGGCCCTGTGACCATAACAGCCCCAAACAATTTTGCTGTTTTAATAATTGAATTTTCAATATGCCGTTTGATATACATAATCAAGCACCTTCTGACTGATATAATATTGGATATTATTATAGACAAAGAAATGGGCTTTGTCAATGAAACCATTACGTTTATAGCTTTTTCTGTAGGTATTTACGTTCGATCAAATCAATGGATTTTTGCGTAGGATATAGCCTGTCCTCATAGCACTGCTTATAAATGCGCGGAATCTTTTTCAAGCGGAAGTTCATATCATCCAAATCAAACGCCGTCATATCAAATTCCTTAACGCCAAGCCATTCGCTGAATTGTTCGTACTCCGCCCCCTTTTTCTTTTTGAATGCTTTCGCCAAGTTCTCTAAGCCTCCGACACCGCCTGCATCCTCTACGATACCGAACCCGGCACCCTCAACCACGCGGGGCAATTCGCTACCTGGCAGCTCTTTATCCTCGAATATCTTTTCAAGAATCACCGAAACCCACCAGTTGTCGCCGAAGTCATAGTTAAGTCTCAGTCTATCATTCGGATGATATACGGTATTATGAAGCTTCGTCTCCGCAGCATCTACAATGCGTACATTACGGTGCGGATCATCAAATGTCTCCAGATCCTCATCCATAATCTCGTAACGGTAAATTGTCTCATCATGATGAAACAACGAATCGTCAGACGGTAAATCCGGGTACCGTGTACGCAAATAAGCATTATAATTTTCATCTTGCGGTACCTCAATCGTCATAAGATGACTTGCCGTCATTTCGAACAGCACTTGAATAATATAGCCAAGCCTTGCTACCGTAATATTATCTGTTACCTGAAAACGTCTCCATATCTTTGGCTCATAATCGTCTAACTCAGCGTAGAACTGGTAAATCGGGTGACTTGCCATTGTGAATCCCTCCTTTTAATTTTGCCATAAATGGCACTGTATCGATGATAGTGCGGGTGTGTGTTCCGTTCCCAATTTCGTGGTCAACATCTTACACTTATTATACCATACCTTTCAAAAAACGTTGAATTTTTTCGGTTTTGACCTATTTTTCAATCTTGAAGCATTTGTTTTATTATGGTAAACTGTTACGCAAACTACGAATAAAATTCTGCGGGATGGTAGCTGATGAAGCTACACACCATGGGGTCAATTTATATAATCTGTACTGAAAAATCTAATAATTAAGAGGTGAAAAATGTGAAGACTCTAAGCTGTAATTATGAAGTGCTGAATTCCACTATCGTTTCTAGTGATAATTGTTATGTAATTGATGAAAAAGGAAAAAAATATCTGGATTTCGAATCCGGGGTCTGGTGTACTGCACTAGGACATAATAACGCACAGGTAAATGAAGCCATAATAAATCAGTTGAAGGATGTCAGCCATACCGGTTATAGATATACAACAAAGGTTGTTGATGAGGCAGCCAAAAAGGTTCTTGGGCTGTTTCATTTTAATGAAGGAAAATGTGTTTTCCTCAGCTCCGGCAGTGAAGCTGTAGAGTTTGGGGTTCAATTAGCCAAGAGAATTATGGAAAAGCCCTATTTTCTTTGCTTGAATAATTATTTTTTATCCTCTTACGGCATTTCTGCGATGCGGAGCAAGGAAGAGTGGATTTCCCTTGATTTAGCAGAATACAATGGAAATACAGATGCTTTGTTAGCAGATATACCCTTTGACAGAATAGGGGCATTTATTTTTGAACCGGGTAATGCTTCGGGTACGGTTAAACTGCCCCCAAAGGCCTTGGTTAAGGAGATCGCAGATAAAGTAAAATCAAATGGCGGAATTATTGTCGTTGATGAGGTAACTGCGGGAACCGGAAGAACGGGGAAATGGTTTGGGTTTGAGCATTATGATATCCATCCTGATATTATTTCAATAGGAAAAGGTATTGGGAACGGGTATCCTGTCAGTGTTATTGCATTATCAAAGCAGGTATCGGATGCCGCTGAAAAATCTGGCTTTAAATACGCCCAATCACACCAAAACGATCCCTTGGGCTGTGCTGTTGTCAAAACAGTTATTTCCACGATTGAGGATAACAAGCTCATACAAAGGGCATCGGAAATGGGCGCTGTTCTTAGCTCTGAACTTAAAGCTTTGTCCAAAAAGTATAAATGCGTTAAGGAAGTCCGTGGAATTGGGCTAATGATGGCAATTGAGTTTGAC
Organism: Mobilitalea sp.; assembly: GCA_029974875.1. The sequence continues at coordinate 10,994 of JARKQP010000082.1, read as the reverse complement.
AAAGATATAAATTTTCCGTTGGAGAAAATCCACAGAGAGCTATTTGATGCAGGTTATATTGCAGGTTTTCATGCCCTTGCCAATTTATTAAGATTTTACCCGCCGCTTACCATTGAAGAAATGCAAATTAAAAGCATGGTGAGTGCCCTTGATGCAATATTGCTTAGATACACATGGAAATCATCAGATAAAATATGACACACTGTTGTCATCTTATTAATGGTAAAATAAAATTAGAAAATTGATTTAACATTGGAAAGTGGCGTAAACTAAATTTGATTATGGGTATGAAGTTTTCTCATTCCGTATGCCACAAGGAGGATAATCGCAATGGGAAGAGCAACGACGAAGCCGGATTTGATTAAGGCGGCAAATGAACAGTTTGAAAAACTGTGGAAACTCATTGATTCCATGACGGAAGACGAGCAGACCGCGGCATTTAACTTTGGTGATAATTTCAACAAAAAAGAAGCGCATTGGAAACGCGATAAAACTCTGCGTGATGTACTTATTCATTTGTATGAATGGCACCAGCTATTACTGAATTGGACCAAAGCCAACCAAAAAGGTGAAAAAAAGCCGTTTTTGCCAGAGCCGTATAACTGGAAAACCTATGGTCAGATGAACGTGGAGTTTTGGGAGAAACACCAGTCTACCCCATACGAGGATTCAAGGAAAATGCTTTATGACAGCCACAAAAAGGTGATGACTATGATTGAGGAATTTACAGATAAGGAGCTGTTTGATAATAAATACTTCGATTGGACAGGAAATTCAACCCTAGGGGCTTATTGCGTTTCAGCAACATCAAGCCATTACGACTGGGCAATGAAAAAGATGAAAGCGCACATCAAGGGATACAGGGAATTTAATAGATAGAAATACCTAAATAATGACATGAGAGAGTGATATGCTTCCATATGGTGGAACATATCACTCTCTCATGTTATTGCCTATAGAAAAAATATATAGGGATAGCCCCTTTTTTAATTAATGTTAAAAGAGCTGCTTTTAACTTGCTTTAACTTTGTTATAAAGGTTTGCAATCTGTTCCCAATCAAGTACGGAATATAAGGCATTGATGTAATCAAGGCGCAGATTCTTGTACTTAAGATAATAGGCATGTTCCCATACATCGATACCGAGTAGTGGTGTCCATTCACCCCGTGTCTCAATCAATGGATTATCCTGGTTGGGACTGGAGCTTACACTTAACCTGCCGGATTTATCGGTGGACAGCCAGGCCCAGCCGGAGCCAAATCTGGTTGCTGCTGCATTGTTCAATTTTTCCTTTAAATTATCAAAACTACCAAAATCACTTTCAATTTGTTTTAATAAATTCCCCTCCGGCTTACGTAGGCCCTTCGGTGAAAGAGTGGAGAAGTATAAATTATGATTATAATATCCGCCGCCATTATTCCTTAAAGCAGTCTTTAACGCTTCATCAGATATCTCAGATAAATGGATAAAGATATCTTCAATCGATTTTTGAGATAATTCCGAATTTTTTTCAATGGCAGCATTTAGATTTGCTGTATAAGTAGCGTGGTGCTTGGAATAATGAGTAACCATAGTTAGTTCATCAATATAGGGTTCAAGATCATTAAAGCTATATGTCAATTCCACTTGTTTTAGCATAAATATCTCTCCTTTTCATAAGAAATTGTTTATTGTATAAATGGATTATATATTAAAAATCAGAAAAAATAAAGGATTTTTTACAAATAAATTGTATAAAATCCAATATTCTATGTATTAGACAAATAATAATAATGAAAATCAATATCATTTGTGAAGTATGACTATAAAGAAACACTAGTCTACCCCCTATGAGGATTCAAAGAAAATGCGTCATGTCAGTTACAAAAAGGTGATGGACATGATGGGGAAGATCACAAATGAGGAGCTGTTTGAGAATAAATATTTCACCCGGACAGGGACTTCAACTCTTGGGACATATTGCGTTTCAGCAACATCAGGCCATTAATTTAGAATATTTTTTTGGGGAAAGACCAACCTTTTGTTTAAACACCTTGCAGAATCTATATTCATCACAAAAGCCCACAGAAACAGCGATTTCTGAGGATTTCAAATTGCCTTTTACCAGAAGCTCCTTTGCTTTGTCAATCCTTGTATTGTTTAGGTATTCAAAAATTGTGATACCGATCTGTCTTTTAAAGATCCGGTTAAGGTAATCATAGTTTTGGTTCAGGCTTTCACTGATCGCTTCCCCGGTCAGCCTTTTAGGATATTCCCTATGGATCAGTTCAATGACTTCCTCAACCTTTTTACTAAGCTTAACAACAGTATCATCCCTTAGATTGAGCCTCTCCGCTGTGAAATAATCAGAGAGAATGGCCAGTATTTCGATAAATTTACTGGAGCATATCAATTTACAGTGTTGGGACATATGATAGATGGAGGTGATCGCCTCATCCGCTTTTGTGGTAAGCTCGGTAAATACATTGGTATCGTTAATTTTGATATCCTTTGGTATGAAAAGCTTTGTCTTCTTATAAAGTTCATCGCTCATGGCGCTGCATTTATAGAATTCACTGCGGTTCTCAGTGATGATCCGTTCAATATGATTAATCTCCGAGCAATCAAAAACAGTGAAGACCTGTGGTCTGATGTGAATAAAATAATAATCACAAAAATGCTCCTTGAATCCGGTGTGGCTCTTGTCCGGCTCCAATAACAGCACATCGCCCCGTTCCAGGATATATTCCCTTCCATTCTCGCTGATATACATTTTTCCGTCATTAACCAAATATAGAACGTAATCACCGCATACCCTTTGGACATGCTTCCAACCGGTCTTTGTCACATTCCTGCCCATATGCGTGATCTGTGGCAATAGGTCGTTATCCAGACAATAAAACATTATTTTTCACCCCGTTCTTTTGTTATACCACAAAAATACCATAGAAAAATAAAAAATGCAATAAGTCGCTGGAAGACAATTTTAGTCACTTCCAGACATTTCATAAATCCAAACAAAATTATATAATAAGCTAGGTAACATAAGTCAGCCCTTTATAGTGGCCGGAATAATATTGTATTGGAGGAGCTATATGTATAAAGCAGATGAGAAAAGATATGACCAAATGAAATATTTAAGATGTGGAAAGAGTGGTGTTTTAATGCCCCGCGTTGCACTCGGACTGTGGCACAACTTTGGTTCCGTAGATTCCGTTGAGAACCAAAAAGCTATTTTATTCAAGGCCTTTGACCGCGGTATCACTCATTTTGACCTGGCGAATAATTACGGCCCGGTTTATGGATCAGCGGAAGAGAACTTTGGACGCATAATGAACAGTGATCTTCGTCCATACCGTGATGAGCTTTTAATATCAAGCAAGGCTGGCTATGATATGTGGCCGGGACCTTACGGGAATTTCGGTTCAAGAAAATATCTTATATCAAGTCTTGACCAGAGCTTAAAGAGAATGAATTTGGATTACGTTGATATTTTTTATCATCACAGACCGGATCCTGACACACCCATTGAGGAAACAATGGGGGCACTTTCCGATATCGTAAGGCAGGGTAAGGCTCTTTATGTGGGAATATCAAACTACAAATCGGCCGAGACCAGAAGAGCTGCTGAAATACTGAAGGCGAATAATACTCCTCTTTTGATCCATCAGCCAAGCTACAGCATGTTCAACCGCTGGGTGGAGGAGGATGGCCTGCTGGATACTCTGCAGGAGATCGGCTCCGGCTGTATTTGCTTCAGCCCCCTTGCCCAGGGTGTTCTTACAGATAAATACCTCCAGGGCATTCCTGAAGGCAGCCGTGCAACCAAAAACCGTTCCTTAAAATCCTCAGCGATCACTCCTGAGGTGATTAACAAGATCACCCAACTGAATGGAATCGCTGCAGAAAGAGGACAGACGCTGGCGCAGCTGGCTCTTTCCTGGGTGTTAAGAAAGGATAGGGTAACCACCGTGCTTATTGGTGCCAGCAGGGTGGAGCAGATTGAGGATAATGTTAAAATTATAGATAAGCTGGACTTTACTGAGGATGAATTGAGTGCTATTGAGAGGGTGTTAAAAGGGTAAGTCAGGTCTGATGAATTTATATGGAAAGCAGCTGTTGTGTACTGGGTTAATAGTAGCAACAGCTGCTTTTATAATTTTAAGTGGACGCAAAATTAAGCAAAATTTTTCTTGTTCATTACGTTGCGTAATGAAATATAATTAGATGGTAAGGAGGAATAATTATGGGTAAAGAGTCACTGGCTTTCTCGGGCCTAATGGAGTCGGAAAAACAACAACCATGCGCTTAATTCTTGGGTTAGCGGCTCCCACTTCCGGGAGTATTTCCGTAGCCGGACAACCTTATGCTACATTGGAACGGCCTGTAAGTAAAATCGGAGCGATGGTAGATGCCGGCGCCATAGATGCAAGGCTGACCCCTCGGCAGCATCTCACAATCTTGGCAACTGCGGCGGGAATAAATAAAAACAAGGTTGACGAACTTCTATCATTTGTTGGATTACAAAAAGTCGCTAATAAAAAAATAGGCGAATTTTCATTTGGCATGAAACAACGAATTAGCATAGCCGGTGCTCTTATAGGAGATCCTGAAACGGTTATGATGGATGAACCTTTTAATGGTTTGGATGTGGAGGGTATTCATTGGCTTCGTACATTACTTAAGGACTTGGCGAAGCAAGGGAAAGCGGTTCTTGCTGTCATTCGCGTTGGGTGTAATTGTCGCTCTCATTACACTTGGCAACGGACAGCTTATACTTATATCTATGCATGGGCAGGCGCTCCCAACATCTGAGGTGTGGCAATTTGCCACCGGATGTATTGCTATGCCCCTCTTTTATGTTTTTCTCACAGTTTGCGCCACATTCCTTTCAAAAAGTACGGCAGCGGGTATTGTGATACCATTTATGGTAATGTTTCTCCCCGCCATTGCAAAGCTTTTCCCGCAAGCGGTTCAAGAGGCTTTTATTCGGATTTTACCTGCATCCGCAATACACACACTTTCTGGAACGGCACAAGTAGGCAGCATAGAATACACAGGGATTCTAACGGCTTTCATTATACTGGTTACTTGGAGCGTGTTGGCCTTTGTCATGGCTATATGGCATTTTCGGCATGAAGATATTTGATACATTGATTTCACAGGGAAAACCGGTGCCAGTCACCATGAAACAAATTGTGTCGGCAAATGACACACTTTTGGTATGATGACTGGCACCGATATTGTTGAACCAGCTATTCGAAACCAAGCAGTAAAAAACTAATAAAGTCGAACAGATATTTTAAGAAAGTTTTAATGATTATTAAGAAATGAAAAGATATAATTAATCTAAACTATGAGCTTCACAATTATCAAAAATCATCGTAATGAAAAGGAGAGGAAAAATGTATCAGGAAATTAATCAACAGTTGGAAACGGCGCAGCAGCAGATCTTCCGGCGTAAGAAGCTGAATGCCATGCTGGAGGAGTTGTATGGACAGCAGACGGAGCTGGCAGGCCGTGTCCAAAATCTTAAGGATACAATGGAGGAAGAGCAGGAGGACGTAGAACGGCTGGAGAAGCAAAGCATTGCGCACCTCTTTTATTCCGTACTCGGGAAGCTTGGGGATCAGGTGGATAAGGAGCAAAAGGAGGCGCTGGCTGCAAAGCTGAAGTATGAGCAGTCAGTCGGTGAGCTGGAGCAGTTGAATGGGCGGATCGAGGTTCTGGAGGAGGAATTTCGTCAATATAAGGACTGTCAGAGAGTGTATGATAGCCTATATGAGAAAAAGAAGGAGCATATGCTGACATCCAATTCCCAAACGGCAGAAGAGCTTATGCTGCTGCAGGAGCGGATTAGGGTATCGGATAACAACCGGAAGGAAATTGAGGAAGCAATTAATGCAGGCCAGGAGGTTCTAAGGCATATCGAACAAGCCTTAAAAAGCCTGGATTCGGCAGAGGGATGGGGAACCTGGGATCTTCTGGGTGGCGGCTTAATCAGTGATATGATGAAGCATTCCCATATTGATGATGCGAAGGAGGAAGCGGATCTGATTCAAAGGAAGCTTTCCCAGTTTCGTACGGAGCTTGCTGATGTGAGGATACAGAATGAGATCCATTTTGAAACGGACGGATTTGGAAAATTTGCGGATTTTTTCTTTGATGGATTGATTGCTGATTGGTGTATGCAATCGAGGATTACTGAGTCAGCGGGCAGCATTGAAGGCGTAAAAAGACAAGTAAATAATGTTCTGGCCAAGTTAAGCAATATGGCTGGTATGGAAGCTGCAAGGCATGAGGAAATACAAAGAAAAATGAATGAATTAATTTTGACACGGTAACCGGCACACGGTATATCAGCCGCTATAGCCGCTATAGCCGGCATAGCATGGTATAGCACCGGTATAGCGTAGGTATAGCACGCCGGAAAATACCTTGACAAAATATATCCTTTGGCATATGATGTGACTAGAAATATATTTTATTTTTAGGCATGAAAATGGAGATTTATAATGAACACGACACTTAGATGGATTAAATTTGAAGCTATTATGATCGCAATTTTACCGGTTAACGGGATTAGTGCGCCCAAATTTAATAGCTTTCAATATAACCCTATAAGTAAATTGGAGATTTCATAATAAATTCAGAGCATCTGAAAAGAATGAAGGAAAGACCCAAGGCTTATTGGCTTTGGGTCCTTTTTATGTGCAGAAATGGAGAGAAAGATGATTGAGTTAAATGTAAACAGCCTAGTGAAATACTACGGTGCAAATAAATTGTTTGAAAATATTTCCTTTGAAATTAAAACGGGAGAGAGAATCGGCCTGATTGGGCAAAATGGCTGCGGAAAATCCACATTAATGAAAATCCTGATGGGGATGGAGGGATATCAAAGCGGGGAGGTCAGTCTCCGCAAGGAGAATAAGCTCGGGTATCTTAATCAGATTCCGGTCTATGGGAAATCCACTACTACGCTGGAGGTGCTGGGGATGGCCTTCGAGCCCGTTCACTGCCTCCGAGGGGAGATGGAGGAGCTTGAGAGAAAAATGGGAGAATTGGAGGGCGAGCAGCTGCAGAGGGTAATGAACCAGTATGCCAGGCTTCTCGAAAAATATGAGCATATGGATGGGTATAAAATAGAGACGCGAATTGATAAGATTGCGGAGGGCTTACAAATTGATGAAGCTATGAAGGAGCTGCCCTTCGACCGGCTCAGTGGAGGGGAAAAGACCCGTGTGATCCTGGGAAAAATACTTTTGGAGGAACCGGACATTTTACTGCTGGATGAACCGACAAATCATCTCGACCTGGTGACGATTGAATGGCTGGAAGGCTTTCTTAAGGAATATAAGGGAGCAGCGTTTATTATTTCCCATGACCGGTATTTTCTTGATAATGTGGTCAGCAGGATCTATGAGCTGGAATATGACCATATGGAAGAATACCTCGGCAATTACAGCTATTATGTTGCTGAGAAGGAAAGGCGCTTTCTCATTGAATTCCATAATTACCAGAACCAGCAAAGAAAGATAGAGCGGATGGAGAAGCAGATTGAACGCTACCGGATCTGGGGAACGATGAGAGATAGTGAGACGATGTTCAAGCGCGCAAAGGAATTGGAGAAACGCTTGGAGAGGATTGAGGTGCTGGACCGTCCAGTATTGGAGAAGCGTAGAATCCGCCTGAAGCAGACGGCGGTGGGCAGGTCGGGAAAAATGGTCATGGAGCTGGAAGGAGTGGGGAAATCCTTTGGCGGGAGGGAACTGCTCCGTGAAATTGACCTCATGCTTTATTATCAGGATAGCGCATGCATTATTGGGGAGAATGGGAGTGGGAAGACCACTCTGTTAAAGTTAATCCTGGGGCAGCTGGAGCCGGATTGCGGAACCATACGCCTGGGTGCAAGTGTAACCATCGGGTATCTGCCCCAGCATGTAGAGTATCCGGATGAAGAGCAGACCGTGCTGGAGTATTTTTCGCGCTTGCATGACCTGACTCAGGGAGCAGCCAGGTCACAGCTGGCTAAGGTGCTATTTCTCCAGGAGGATGTGAATAAGAAAATAAAATACCTGTCCGGGGGAGAGAAGAGCCGCTTGCGGCTATGCTCCCTCACCTTTGCAGGAGCAAGTCTGCTGATCCTGGATGAACCGACCAATCACCTTGATATGGATTCCAGGGAGGTTTTAGAGGAGACTTTAGCCGACTATGAGGGAACTATGCTCTTTGTATCCCATGACAGATATTTTGTCCATAAGCTGGCAGATAAAATTATTACCCTAAAGCAGGGCGGGATTAAGCTGTATGACGGGGATTACGCTTATTACCAGGAGGAATGTAAGAAGGAGAAGGAGCTGGAGGGAAAGCTAGCCATGACCAATCCTAGAAAGGAAAGGTTGGAGGGCCAGCCGGCGACAGCCATGAACAATCCTGGAAAGGAAAGGTTGGAGAGCCAGCCGGCGACGGCCATGGCCAATCCCGGAAGGGAAAGGCTCGAGGGAAAGCTGACGGCAGCCATAGGCCACCACCCTAAAGGAAAGAAAAGACCGGCACAAACCGTAAGCCAATCAACAGAACAATCCGGCAAGAGCTTCGGCAGAAGGCTGGAGCAGCTGGAAGCGGTAATTGGGGAGCTGGAGGCGGAAGAGAAAGCACTGAGGGAATTGATGGAGCAATATAATACGGATGGAGTGAAGCTGCATGAACTATATGATAGGCAGAGCCTTGTGAAATCAAGGCTAGAAGAGGCTTATACGGAATGGGAGGAAATACAGCTCTTAAATTAAGAAGATAAAATGAGCATCCAAGAAAACGGGATTTCCCCAACTATGAATTTGCACCGGAATTTTATTTGCGAATTTGGTTTTAACAGTTATAGGAAAGAAGTTCCCCTCCCCTATAGGTGGTGGGATGAATTGCATAAAATGATTGAGAACATTTGTTTGTTTTGCGGATTGATTTGTCCTCTGGAATGTGTTATAATATAATCAGTCGATAATACAAGAAGGAGCTGATATATCGTGGAACTGGATAACAATGCACATTCAGTATTTTTGTTATATTACCATCTTATCCTGGTGATCAAATACCGCAGGAATGTAATCACTGACCCTATTTCAAACAGGGCAAAGGCAATCTTTGAATACATCGCACCAAACTATGCCATCACTCTGGTGGAGTGGAACCATGACAAGGATCATGTCCATATTCTGTTTAAGGCCCACCCGAAAACTGAGATCAGCAAGTTCATCAATGCCTATAAGAGTGCCAGCAGCAGGCTGGTCAAGAAAGAAAATCCTGCGGTACGGGAAAAACTTTGGAAAGAGAACTTCTGGAGCCAAAGCTTCTGCCTGCTCACCTCAGGAGGAGCCCCCATTGATGTAATTAAGAAGTATATTGAAAGCCAGGGTGAGAAGCGGTGATGAATACAGCCTATCAGTTCCGCATTTATCCTAACAACGGACAGAAAGAGTTAATGGCCAAAACCTTCGGATGCGTACGGTTTATTTATAACCGTATGCTGTCTGACCGGATAGAATACTATGAAAAGACAAAAAAACAATTGAATAATACCCCGGCACAGTACAAAGATGAATTTCCTTTCCTGAAAGAGGTGGACAGCCTTGCCCTTGCAAATGCCCAGGTCAACCTGGACAGGGCGTACAGCAGCTTTTTCCGCCATAAGGAAAATGGTTTCCCGAGGTTCAAGAAAAAAAAGAACCGCCAGAGCTATACCACGAACCTGGTAAACAACATATCGCTGTGTGGTGGTTTTCTGAGGCTGCCAAAGCTAGGCAGTATAAAAATCAGGCAGCACCGTGATATACCGGAAGGATACCGGCTCAGGTCCGTGACGGTAAGCAGGAATGCATCAGGTGAATATCACGCAAGCATACTTTACGGACAGGAACAGGAAGAGGAAATAAAAGAAATAAAACTGGAAGGGATAAAGGAAGACAGGATACTTGGAATTGATTTTTCCATGAAGGAGCTGGCAGTATTCTCGGATGGGGAAAGCGCGGGATATCCCGGATACTACCGGAAAAGCAGGGAACAGCTGGCAAGGGGGCAAAGGAGGCTGTCAAAGTGCAGGAAGGGAAGCAGGAATAGGGAGAAACAGAGATTAAAAGTAGCAAAACTCCATGAGAAGGTATCAAGGCAGAGGAAGGATTTCCAGCATAAACTCAGCAGGCAGATAACCAATGACTATGACGTAGTATGTGTGGAGACCCTGAATATGAAGGGGATGTCACAGGCACTGAATTATGGGGTAAGCGTGCATGATAACGGTTTTGGGATGTTTGTGGGCTTCCTGGAATACAAGCTGAAAAGGGAAGGGAAGAAGCTGGTCAAGGTAAGCCGGTGGTATGCAAGCTCTAAGACCTGCAGCAGATGCGGGAGGGTAAAGAAAGAAATACCCTTAAGTGAAAGGACCTACCAATGTGAATGCGGGAACAAGATGGACAGGGATACCAATGCAGCAATCAATATCAGGGAAGAAGGTAAAAGGCTTCTGGCCGGATAAAATCAAAGGAACCGTGGGGCACACGGGGATAGCTTGCCGATACTTGGTACAGTGGTACCATTGAACAAGAAGCCCCCACTTCTACAAGTGGTGGGAGTATGTCACTGATTATAATAAATATAAGTAAAGCCAAAAACATTTCGAACCGGGAGGATTCTGTATGAGAATGGGGAAGATAATTAAAATAGCAGGCATTGTATTTGCTTTTATTCTAATTATCATTATAGGTTATGTTGCATATGTATTCCTAACCTATCAAAGAATTGAAGATAACCAGCAACTGGCTATTGAGACCAGTGGAGAGGTTAATAAACAGGATATAGCCCTTAATACCGAATACTCTGTCTTAACCTACAATATCGGATTCGGAGCGTATTCTTCAGACTACAGCTTCTTTATGGACGGGGGAAAGTACTCCAGAGCCTATAATAAACAAGCTGTACTTGATAATGTCAACGGCAGTATTGGAGTAATAAAGCAGCAGGAC
>JARKQP010000632.1 GCA_029974875.1 Mobilitalea sp. | reverse complement strand
GCAAAAATATCAAGGATAATGACAGTACGGTCCAGTACCTTCATCTGCAGGGCATCCTCCAGATTCTTTAACTGGGCCGGCGAGAGCTCGTCATCACAGACTACTCCCGTTGCCTCCGTTTCAATAGCCAGAGCCCTTACTTCCTCAATCTTACCCTTCCCTATATAGGTACCCGGATGTACGCTCTCCCTGTTCTGGATGATCTTGCCGACAGCAATGGCTCCATCCGTCCGGATCAATTCCTCCAGCTCCTCTAAAGACTCCTCTGTATCATCTCTTTCAAAAGAGGCAACGCCAACCAGTATAAAGCGTTCCTCCTGTTCTTTTATCTCATATAACTCTGCCATAATAACCTCCATGCCTTCGTCAGGCAACCATATATTCTGCAACAACTCCTTGAAATATGCATAGTATAGCTAGCTTTCTGAAAATCCTTTCCTCATTTTCTATGCTTCCCAGTCTCCTATGCTTCATGGTCCGCATCTATTGGCTATTATACCATTATATGGATGAAATAACAACTGAGCCTCTCAAGTCTTACTTATAAAATATCGGTGTGCCGGTATATCAGTCCTTTATCCTGATGTTCCGAAGCCGATCCTGATGAAAAGCAGTTTAAATTCTGACCTGAATTTAAGCCGCTCTTTTCCGGGATATACTTCCATATCCTGCTTTAATCCGGTTTCACAGCCTCCCTTGTTAAAACCGTAATCCCTTTACAGCCAAAGGATACAAAGGAATAATCGTTTGTCCAGGTGTCCTCTCCCTCTATTTCAAAATTGAAGAAGCTGTCCTCATAGCCCTTTTTCCCTTCAAAGGTATTGCATCCCACAAACTTATTCTCACCCTTGACATGATGATGCGGTCCCAGAGCATTTCTATTCGTGCCGTGTAAAATTACCCTTACCTTATTAGTTCCTATCCGAAGCTGCTCTGTAATATCAGCCTCATAAGGCTCCATATAAAGCACAGAGGAAGCCTCATTACAGATCACTTCCGCATATGCGGCCGACAGCTTCATAATCTTGATCAATTTCCTGTTACATCCTTTATAATCCACCTCAAAATCAAACGCAATATCTCCCCGGTAGAACCATAACCCCTGGGGTGTTACATCCTCAATTCCCTTTAGCGGAATTGGATCTTCTAACACGAAATTCGGCTTAGCTATTTGATAATGTGTCCTGTTTTTATAAATTTCACCACCTGCGAATACAGAGAAATCACCCAGCAAATAAATTGCTTCCGGCTCTATGGGATAGAAGAACCGGTTAACCTCAGTTTCAAACAATCCCTCCACCTCTTTAAAGCTCGTCCGATCGATACGATAAATTATCTCTATTTCATTCCTGCCATTTTGTACCTGTTCCGAGATCTGATATTGCTGAATATTTCTGTCAATATAATAAGCTCCCTTGATGGAGGAAACAACGATCCCGTTGCAGCTCACTCCGATACAATTGCAGTTTTCAACGGCAACAGCCAACGGAAGCTTCTCCTTCCTCCGATCTTCAAACTCATATTTTACATGGATCAATCCCCGGTTACTTTTTGATAATGCCTTGTACAAGGGTATCAACAGCTTAATTACCGGCTGTTTATCCGAATATTTAGTCCCATCCGCAGAAAAAGAAGCCTCATCGATCACCATTACATTAGGCTCCAGACGCTTTGGCATACCGCATACGGTTTCCATGGATACCATATGCTCCTTTAAAATCAATTCCTTCGGCTGCTTATCCTCAATTTCAAGCAAAAGAGACTGATAGCCCTTGATCCTTACCGTTACATAGCTTTCACCAGAAGCTCCGATTGGATGCCCCTCTATGCACTCTCTCTTCAGTGTCCCGGGATCGACTTGAAAG
>JARKQP010000622.1 GCA_029974875.1 Mobilitalea sp. | reverse complement strand
ATCCATGTAGAAGGTGCGGATGATTTTCTCATTACTCTGTGCCGCCGGATTACTGACACTTGAAGAATTCGAACCTGTAAGAGCTGAATCTGACGGGCTTTGTGGTGCTCCTTCCTCCTCTGTGCTTATTTCCCCTGTCTCTTCCTTGCCATACCCCGCGCTTGTATCTTGCATCCCATTGGCATCTCCCCCACTTGTACCATAATCCGCTTTCTCACTGCTTGGTGACGTCCCCATGTCATAAGATGACTTAGAGCCGCTACAGGCTGTCATCACCAGAATCAGCGCCATCATTACTACAATCACGCTTAACACTTTTCTTTTTTTCATAACTCTCTCCTCCATTCTGCCTTTGAAAAGGCTATGTTTCTATTACTTAATCATTAGACGTTCCCTGCTAAAGTGCGGTTCCAGAAAATATCACTAATAGAAAAAATAGTTATAGCAACAAAAATAATGACAGGAAAATCAGCGGAAACGGGCATAAAGAAAAAGACTGTCCCCAGGCCGGCTTATTCTTACAGCTCCAGGTACAGCCTTATTTTTACACTGTGGCAGATCTTACCTTCCACCATCCTCCTGAGTAATATATCCCATGAGCTGAGGCTTTATTAATTCCATCAAGCGATCCAGCCTATCCGTCAGGTACAGGTAGCCTACCAAGGCCTCCAAGCCCGTTGCAGTCCTGTATTCCACAATCCCTGCATTTTTTGCCGATGTGAAGGATTTTGCATTCCTTCCCCGCTTAAAAACAGCCGTTTCCTCCTCCGTAAGGGTTTCCTTTATGCAATGGTACAGCTCTGCCTGGGCGGAGGCCTGAACCATTTTGGAAACCCGTTTATGGAGCTTATTCACCGGTGCATTTCCGCTTTCAACCACTGCCGTACGGATAATAAGGTCATAGATGGCATCTCCTATATAGGCCAGTGTCAAAGGGGAGTAGGTCCTGATGTCCATCTCAGGAAGTTGGAGGCTCTTATTAATATAACGGTTCAAAGCCTGGGCGGCTGTCCCCTTATTTAACTCCTCTTCCATCTTACACCCTCTCTGGTATCCTCTAGGATAATTCCCTTCTCCAACAGCAGGTTGCGTATTTCATCCGACTTGGCAAAATCCTTGTTCTTACGGGCCGTTTGTCTGTCCTCGATCAATTGTTCAATCTCCGCATCCAGTAATTCTTCTTTTTTCTTTGTTTCAAGTCCAAGGATGGAGCACAGCTTAACCAATTGCTCCTGAAGCTTCCGAACCAGTTCCCTGCTGCTGTCTGCATTGCAGTGGGTATTGGACAACTTCACCAGCTCAAAGATCGCGGCAATGGCATCCGCCGTGTTAAAATCATCCTCCATGGCGTCAATAAATTTTTCGTTCAAGCCTTCTGCTTCCTTTAAAACTAACTGTTCCTCCGCAGAGACGGATTCCCTACCCAAGGCTCCGCTTTCCAGCAGATGCTCCAGGGCACCGACTGCAGTCAGGATCCTGTTTAAGGAGCTCTTTGCAGACTCCACCAAATCCCTGCTGAAATTTAATGGGCTGCGGTAATGGGAATTCAGCATGAAGAAACGGATTACCTGGGGATCAAACTGCTCACAAATCTCACGTACCGTGAAAAAATTCCCTGCTGATTTTGACATTTTCTTATTGTCTATGTTCAAGAAAGCATTATGCATCCAATACCTGGAAAACTCTTTTCCGTTCGCCGCCTCACTCTGGGCAATTTCATTTTCATGGTGGGGAAACACCAGATCCTCACCGCCGGCATGGATATCGATCTGGTCACCCAGGTACTTCCTGCTCATTACGGAGCATTCGATGTGCCAGCCAGGACGTCCGTCACTCCAAGGGGAGGGCCAGGAGGGTTCCCCCTCCTTCCTCGGCTTCCAAAGCACGAAATCCATCGGATCCTCCTTTTCTTCATTTACCGCAATACGGATTCCGGCTTCCAGGTCATCTATTTTCTTTTTGGATAGCTTTCCGTAATTCTCAAAGCTTCTGGTCCTAAAATATACGGTACCGTTCTTCTCATAAGCATGGCCTTTTTTAATCAGGTCGCTGATCATCTCAATCATTCCGCCAATTTCCTCTGTTGCCTTAGGATGCACTGTGGCCTCTCGGACATTTAAGGCGTCCATATCCTTACGGAATTCCGCAATATAGCGCTCCGATATCTCAGAGGCAGATACGCCCTCTTCGTTGGCTTTCTTAATGATCTTATCATCCACATCTGTAAAATTGGATACATAATCCACTTTGTAGCCACGGTATTCCAGATACCTTCTCAGGGTATCAAAGAGGATTGCCGGTCTTGCATTTCCTATATGGACATAGTTATATACGGTTGGCCCACAGACATACATGCGAACCTTTCCTTCCTCTAAGGGGATAAAATCTTCTTTTTTCTGGGTTAAGGTATTGTAAATCTTCATCTGCTTCCTCCATTCTGCCGGTATGGCAGGATTTTTATGTGTATCAATTCATTTTTCTCATTTTTGTCTGCCGCAGTCCTAGTTTTGCTCCTATTTCTGTCCCTAGTCCTATGCTTGTTCTTGTCTCTATGCTTGTTCCTGTCTCTATTCCTATTCCTGTTTATGCCTGTTCCTGCCTATGCCTGTTCCTACTTTTCTATCTTCTTTTCCAGAGCATCCACCCTGTCGGCAAGCTTCTTCAGCTCAATTTCCAGGCTAAGCTTTTCACTCCTTAAGTAATCCAATTCCTTTTGAATCGGGTCGGGCAAATGAATCTGGTCCATTTCTTCCCTGGGCATTTTCATATCATTTTGCTTTACCACGCGTCCGGGAACGCCGACCACCGTTGAATTTGGCGGTATCTCCTGGAGCACCACGGAGCCGGCACCAATTTTCGAATTCTCACCGATGGTAAAGGAGCCCAGCACCTTTGCACCGGCACTGATCATAACGTTATTTCCCACAGTTGGATGGCGCTTCCCGCATTCCTTCCCGGTACCGCCCAAGGTCACTCCCTGATACAGGGTTACATTATCCCCAACAATTGCAGTTTCACCAATTACCACCCCATGTCCATGGTCGATAAAAAGTCCCCTCCCGATGGTTGCTCCGGGGTGGATCTCTATCCCCGTTTTTCTCACAGTTCTCTGGGAATACCATCTGGCCAGAAAATAATGCTTTCTGACAAACAACCAGTGGGCGATCCGGTATCTCACAATGGCCTTAAAGCTCGGGTACAGTAATACCTCAAGAGGAGTTTTTATCGCAGGATCCCGTTCTTTAATTATTTGTATTTCTTCCTTGATATATGCTATCATCCCCATTTTTCCATCCTCCTAACATGCCGTAGGCATTAAATTTACTAGAAGTTATAATCGTCTTGGAACAAACTATTTGCTCCAATAACCGCTATGCGCAGCGCAAAGACAGCGCCTCTTACCAGTAGTATAAGGCAGATTTTAATAGTTTAGTATTTAGCGCATAAAAAAACCGCCCCTAATCCACATAGAGGCGGTGATGCTCGCGGTTCCACTCTATTTGTATACCGATGATAAAGGTATACCTCTCATGCAAATAACGGCTGCTACCGTGTCCGGCTAAGCAATAAAATCCCAAAATCACCTCACCGAACAAGCTCCCGGATGCACTTTACCCATAATTTCATAAGGAATGCTTTCAGCCGGTGGCATTCCATCTCTGTTACTAGGCTATGAGCTACTTTTCCGTTCATCGCTTTTTATTCTTTTATTATTGGTTTGATTTATTTTATATTTATTGTATGCAAGGATAAATCTTTTGTCAACATCAACTTTTCTTCAAATTATACCTTCCTCTACCTTTTCGAGCAGCCCTGGCATCCATTGCAGCCCATCTCAGCACGGCTGCGGGGCGTCACATCGATCTGGTAATTGCCCATCGATTCCAGTAAGCACACTGCATTCGAGGCAATGCCAAGCCCCTCTCCGGTAAAGCCTAAGCCCTCTTCCGTAGTGGCCTTGATATTAACCCTATCCTCCTCCAGCCCCAGGGCCTGGGCAATATTTTTCCTCATTTCCGGAAGGTAGGGCGCCAGCTTAGGCCTCTGTGCAATGACCGTGGCATCAATATTCTCTATAAAATAGAGCTTATCCTCTATTAATAACCTTACCTTTTTCAACAGCTCAATACTGGAAGCTCCCTTATAGGCAGGATCCGTATCCGGAAAATGGGTCCCGATATCACCCATGGCCGCCGCACCAAGGAGTGCATCCATGATCGCATGGACTAATACATCCGCATCGGAGTGGCCCAGCAGGCCCTTTTCATAGGGCACCGTAACTCCTCCCAGGATGAGCTCCCTGTCTTCTACCAATTTATGAACATCATAGCCTGAGCCAATTCTCATCTTGTTATTCCTCCAATCTATAGGCTCCCTGTATGGGAGGTTAAAAAGCATAATACAAAAAAACAACAATAACCCTCTGATTACTGTTGTCCTTTAGTAGCGAAGGACGGATTTGAACCGCCGACACCGCGGGTATGAACCGCGTGCTCTCGCCAACTGAGCTACTTCGCCATATTTTTTA
>JARKQP010000621.1 GCA_029974875.1 Mobilitalea sp. | reverse complement strand
TCCAACTTCCATTTTTCGTTATCTAGCACCTTTGTCCAACTAAAACAACTAAAAATTGGATTTTTACATATATCAACTGACCCAAAAAAACCACACTATATATTATAATATATAGTTGTATTAGTTGTATAACAGTTATAGTTAGTGGTTTTGGAAAGTTGGAGAAAAGTTGTCTCCAACTTTTTTCAAAGCCACGCGTGCTACTAATAACGTTTTTGGCCAATTTTAAGAAGTTGTGCCATCAGCAGACTTCTCATAGGCTTCCGGCTTTAGCGATACAATTTCTAGGCTGCCACCATCATCAAAAGACGGGATATCATACTTCTTTTCATCGCCCTTTCCACCAGATCCGTGGACAAACATACCAGGGACCTTATCGGTTAGTCCTTTGCCGTCCCGCTTGCCTTCCAACGTCTTACGGATGGCCTCAGAAGTATATTGACCGCCGTTTGGCTTTAGGTATTCCTTTACGATATCATTAATGGAGAGGCGACCTTTTCCCACCATCCAGGTTACGAGCTTCAGCTCAGCCTTTGTGAGTTTGGTTGATAGCCCAACCTTCCCTTGCTCGTAAAGGGCCTTGGCATCCTCGAAATCCTTAAGGCTTGCCAGGATCTCATTATCTGAGAATTCTCTCCTTTGCATGAACCTTAAAGCCGCGAATCCTTTTATAAGATCCAAGAACCTGGGAAGATTTCGTCGGTCTCCCGTACCTTTCCATACAATATAATCCGAGTAAGGTATAATAACCGTAAACAGCTTCTTCTTAACTTGATGGATGATCGCCCGGCAGACTTTATCATCATCGTCTACGGGTAGCGCCACATCGCCATACTGTGCCTGCTACAGTTGCTGTCTGGTTACAGCCTCCTCCTGATCAACAGAATCATCGACATCTAGCCCGAACAGCCTATTTAATAGCTCATCCCCATAAGGATTCTCTACGGACGTAAGCCACCATGCTATCCGTTCTGGTATTTCCAGTTCCTTGTAGCCTTCGTAGGCTGTAACCGTTCTATGAAGGGTTGGCTGCTGGAAGTTGCTCATAGCACGCTTAAAGGTATCCTCCAGGTCCGCATTTATCCTGATGTCATCGCTAAATATCACGGTG
>JARKQP010000619.1 GCA_029974875.1 Mobilitalea sp. | reverse complement strand
GAACTCTTTGACCGATACAATAGATAAATGGTCGCCAGTGAAAAGAGCAGCATTATTGGATACTGCACGCTTCCAATATTTTGAATAAATCGAAGCATATAATATGAATTAAACGAATAATAAAATATGGGGGTCGATAATAATAAGGTTGTACAATCAATACTGATATCACTTTTAATAAAATATATTATAAAAATTATGCAAAACGCATAGCAAATATATCCTAAATAAAACAAAAATTTTATATCAAGATCAGTAAATAATGAGGCCAAGAAGATAGCGGCATTGGAGACAAAAGGCCGGGAGTCGTTTTGCTGCCCGATTAGTTTAAAAATATGGAAATTTCCCTCATGATATTGAATAACCCAGGGAACTATGGTGTCCCATTGGTCCCAGTAAGGAACATTGGTAGCATAAATATCAATGTAGTGAAATCCGTGGATGAAAGGGAGCAAGCTCATAGCCAGAACCATAGATAAACAGAAAGCTTTCAACTGGTTATTTGAGATTTTCGCCATTTATCTCCTCTTCGATGAACCTTTTAGCATATTTTTTCATCCATAGATCCTAAACTACCCTCTCCACCAGATAGTTTTTCCTTCCATTCTGGCCATAATATATCTTGACCATTATGTCCGCCAGAATTCCTGTGGTTATGAATTGCACTCCCATTATGGCCATTAGTATAGAGGAGATGAATAGCGGCCTGTCCGCCAGCTGTGCTCCAAAGATCAGCTTTTCCCCGATAAGATAGGTGGCGACAATGCCGCCCACCGCTGCCAGAATCCCCCCAAAAATTCCGAATATATGCACCGGCCGGAATGAATATCTCTGCCAGAATGCCACCACCACCAGATCAAAAAAACCCCTGGTCAGCCGTCTCCAGTTGTACTTGGTCTGGCCGCGATACCTCTCATGATGAACCACCTTGTGCTCTCCCACCTTGAATCCTCTCCAGGTGAGAAGAGCGGGGATGTAGCGATGCATCTCTCCATAAAGGTCCAGATCCCTGACACTCTCCTTCCGGTATACGCGCAATGTGCAGCCCGAGTCGTGGATGGACTCACCGGTCAGCTTTCTTCGCAAGCCGTTGGCAAATCGGGACAGGATCTTCTTGTGCAGCTTATCTTGCCTCTGATAACGCCAGCCGCAAACCACATCCAGATCCATATCATTTAGCTTCTTTATCATCTCGGGGATGTCCTGAGGATCATTCTGCAGATCGGCATCAAGAGTTGCTATAATCTCCCCCTGCGCATAATCAAAGCCCGCATGAATCGCCG
>JARKQP010000599.1 GCA_029974875.1 Mobilitalea sp. | reverse complement strand
CCAATCAAAGGGTTCTCTTTGGAAGAGTAAATGCACCGGAAGAATTTGAACTATCAGACAAATATGATATTAACGTCCTTCCAACATTGCTGTATTTCATCCGGGGTGAAGTGAAGGAGCGGTTAGAGGGATATTATTCTTCCCTGGTGATTACCGTAAACATGCATAAATTATTTCATCTCTTGCCGCAATCAGATGATAACAGGTCGTAAAGGAGGAGTTATGTATATTGAACTAAAAAACATAAATAAAACCTTTGGGAATTATAAGGCACTGAGTCAAGTGTCCTTTGGAATCCAGCAGGGAAAACTGATTGGACTGCTGGGACCCAGCGGCAGCGGGAAAACAACGATCCTTAGAATACTGGCCGGATTAGAGCATCAGGACAGCGGAGACGTCTACATCAACGGTGGGCTGGTGAACCAGCTTTCTGCCAGTAAACGGGGAGTTGGATTTGTATTCCAAAGCTATGGGCTATTTCCATACATGACCGTGTATGACAATATCGCATATGGGCTGAAGGTTCAGAAGAAAAGCAGGGAGTACATAAAAAACAGAGTTGAAGAGCTGCTGGAGCTGGTTGGACTGCCCGGTCTCGAAAAGCGGTATCCCTCCCAGCTTTCCGGCGGACAGATGCAGCGTATTGCCTTTGCCCGGGCACTGGCCCCGAATCCACAGCTGCTACTGCTGGATGAGCCCTTTGCAGCAATTGATGCAAAGGTGCGCCAGGAGCTACGCAGCTGGCTTAAGAGTATGATTACGAAGATTGGGATCACCAGCATCTTTGTAACCCATGACCAGGATGAGGCGGTTGAGGTTGCCGATGAAATCATCCTCACAAACCACGGTAAGGTGGAACAGATTGGACCGCCCATTGAAATCTACCGGAATCCCACAACACCATTTGTTGCCCAGTTCATCGGGCAGTCAACCATCGTGGAGGACTATGGAAGGCTGAAAGGCTTCGAAACGCTGGATGCCAGGTACAAGGCAGTGGTTCGTCCGGAATTTATTAAGGGATTTACACCGGGAGCTCAGGTGACATACCGGAGTATCCTCGAAGAAGGCACGATTCAAAGCTCAGTTTTTAGGGGTAATTGCTCGGAACTAACGATCGAGGTGAATGGAATTCATCTGAAAACGGTGCGCGCTTTGGACGATGAACCGATTACCGCCGGAGAAAAGGTAGAGGTACTGGTATCGAGAGTTTATCTGTTTGATGAGGAAAGTGCTTATTCCGTACGAAATAAAGGTCTGGAAGAAGCAGACACATTCTACATTTAGGAAGGGAGAAGCTGATGAGCAAAGTAAATACCATGGTACATCCTATGGAAGGACGGATAACAGCTCCTATCAAAAGCAGCAGCTTAGCAGGAGATGAAACAGAAAATGATTTCAGTAGCAATAAGCATAGCACGACAGATCAAAATTCCGGGCCGGAAGCAACGGAAAACACAGCGGGCACTAGGAAGAACTCCAGTGTCAAAGGCCTCCTTCAATCCGGAGTAAAAGGAGGCGCCATATCCTGGCTTCTGCTGTTAGTCCTCTGGCAGCTGGCATCGCTGCCCTACTCTGATTATTTCCTGCCTGGCCCCATCACTGTATTCAAGAGCTTACAGCAATTAATCAGCAGGGGCGTACTCTGGACGGATATTGTGGTGAGCGTCCAGCGCGCGGGACAGGGATGGCTCCTGGGAATCCTGTTGGCCGTACCCTTAGGGCTGGTAATCGGTAATTTTGAGAAGGTGAGGTGGCTGGCAGAGCCCTTCCTGAACTTTTTCAGATTTGTCCCGGTACTTTCATTAACCAGCCTGTTCCTCATGTGGTTCGGTGTCGGAGAGGAATCAAAGATTGCATTGATCACTTATGCCACCTTCTTCCCTATGCTGATTAATACCATAGCTGGTGTGGGCTCCACAAACAGGATTCTCGTGGAAGCTGCCCAGTGCATGGGTGCCTCCAGGCTACGGGTATTTCTGACGGTTGTGGTTCCCTCTTCCATTCCCTTTGTATTTACCGGGATACGACTGGGTCTTGGCGGCTCCATATTGTGTGTTGTGGCGGCAGAGATGCTTGTGGCAAACAATGGCCTGGGCTATCTGGTCTACAGCTCCCGCTTATATTACAATACCGGATGGATGTTTGTGGGAATCATAACCCTGGGTGTCCTTGGCTTCACTGCGGACCGGTTAATTACCTATTTAGGAAGGCGGTTCCTAAGACAATTTGGCGTGAAATAGAACAACGGCGCAAGATAAACGGTATGATATGAAAAATTAAAATAAAGGAGAAATATTATGAAGAATGCAACAAAATTCATTGGCTTATTATTAACCGTATTACTTTTAGTGTCAGCGGCTACGGGATGTGGCAAGCCAGAAACAAACAGTACCGGTACAAAGGATAATTCCAGTACAAGCAGCGGTACCGGCACAACAGACAGTACCGATCCGTCTGCGGCTGCCAAAGAACCCACACAGGCTCCGGCACAATTACAGACACTGAGAGATGCTGTTATGACGGGATCCTTCAACCATTATACTGCACTGGTCGGCAAGGAGCAGGGCATCTTTGAAAAGTATGGCATCAATCTTAAAATCACGGAATATCCGGCAGGAATCAACACGGTAGATGCCTTGGTAACCGGTCAGGCAGACATAGGATATGTAGCAGATTTTGCAATTGTTAACCGGATTGGCAATACCCTGGATTCCAATAATGTCCTAATTATCTCCGAAGTACAGGGCGGTCCCGTAAATGGCGGCTTATATGTTGATCCCAAATATGCGGATGACCTTACGGCCTTAGATGGCAAAGGCTTTACGAATACCATAGGAACTGTTACGGAATATTACAACAGTAAGGTCTTTGAATATTTGGGATTTGATGAAAGCAAACAGGTTTTATTAAACAGTGACAGTTTCCAAACTGCTCTGGCATTAGCGCAAAAGGGAGATGCAGCAGCCGTATTTACTTCAGGAGCAAGTGCAAAGCAATATGAAAATGTCGGCTGGGTGAAGGCGGTTGAAGCAGCAGAGATAGGCATCAATACATATTCCTTTGACTTGGTAACCGAGGAATTTAATAAGAGTAATCCTGAGCTAATTGCAAACTATCTGAAAGCAACACAGGAAAGCTATGAATATATCGTTAACAACCTGGACGATGCTGCCGCATATCTGGAATCCACCCTGGGCGTCGCTGCCGACTTGGTCAAGGCAGACTGGTCTATCGCAGAATCTGCCATTGGTTTTAGCGAAGAAGGAGCCAGACAGCTGGAGCTAATTGAAAAATGGGCATTCCAGAAAGCTAAATTTGAAAAAGACTATAATATCAGAGATTATATCAATACCGATGCGGTCAAGCTTGCATTCCCGGATAAGGTTACTGTTGCTGAATAGCCTTCCTGGCTTGCAGGCTGGTAAAATCGAATGAAAAGAAGGGCTGACTGGATCCTATCCAAAGCTTGATTATTTCAGGGAAACAAAAAAATAATAAATTTAAAGGAGGATGTATTATGGGATTACCACTTATTTTCCCTACCGGAGTTACTTACTATAATAAAGAGAAGGCCTTTAACGGCTATACGGTCTATCCTTCCGCAAAAGGCGCCTTATTGATTGACATGAACGGGAATGAGGTACAATTGTGGGCAGGCTTAAGCGGATTTCCAAATAAGATACTACCGGGCGGTCATGTATTAGGCTCCACCGGGGAACGCAATCCTAAATATGCTTATCAGGATCAGCTGGATTTGATCCAGGTGGACTGGGAGGGGACTATCGTGTGGAAATTTGATCAGACGGAGCTGGTCGCAGATCCGGGAGAGGAACCGGTATATGTTGCAAGACAGCATCATGATTACCAGCGGGAAGGCTCTGCTACCGGATATTATTCACCCGATGCCCAGCCCTACACGGATCATGGCAGCACCCTAATATTAACCCATGAGAATATCTATAATCATGCCATTTCAGACAAAAGGCTTCTGGACGACAAGATCATTGAAGTAACCTGGGAAGGTGAAATTATTTGGGTCTGGAGAGCCAACGAGCATTTTGATGAATTCGGCTTCGATGAAGCAGCAAAGAACGTACTGTTCCGTGATCCCGGAGTCGTAGGAACCTTTGACGGTGACTGGCTCCATATCAATTCCATTTCTGCGGTAGGTCCGAATAAATGGTATGATGCAGGTGATGAACGTTTCCACCCGGATAATATTATCTTTGATGCCAGAAATGCAAATATTCTTGCAATTATCGACAAAAAGACCGGTAAGATCGTCTGGAAGCTGGGTCCTGACTTCAATGAAAATGAAGCCACAAAGAAGCTGGGCTGGATTATTGGACAGCATCATTTCCACCTGATACAGAAGGGTCTCCCCGGTGAGGGTGATTTCCTGGTCTATGACAATGGGGGCGCCGGCGGCTACGGAGCTCCGAATCCGGCCTCAAAATACGGTAAAAACAATGCCGTCAGAGATTATTCCCGTGTCTTACAGTTCAATCCTCAGACACTGGAGATCACCTGGCAGTACACACCACTGGAGGCTGGCGCCCTGCTATTCACGGATGCCTCCAAATTCTATAGCTCCTATATCAGTTCAGCGCAACGCCTTCCCAATGGCAATACCCTGATTACCGAAGGGTCGGACGGAAGAATCTTCGAAGTAACTCCGGAGCATGAAATTGTATGGGAATACATCAATCCTTACTTTTCAACCTTCCACGGAAAATTCGTAAATAATATGGTATACCGGGCTTACCGTGTTCCTTATGAGTGGATCCCGCAGCTAAAGAAGCCTGTAGAGACTTCCATTGAAAAGCTTGATATCGCAACCTTTCGTGTACCGGGAGCTTCGGTCGGAGCAGGCACTGGAAAAGTCACTGTAACGGAGGGTGTTAATCCAGATAAAAGAACCGTAACCGGTATTGGCAGTGACGATGATGCGCCCTTGAATTTCTGCGTAGCTTCCGTCAGTGAAGAGGACGAATAAAGTTAAGCACATATCTTTTGCAGATGCCTATAAAAAGCTTTAAATAACATAACCGATGGAGTTCCAGCTGCGGCGGGCAGCAAAGGATAGGAATCCATCGGTTATGTTAATAATAGGGTATATTGATTTTTCAGCAGCTTTTATTTTGCACAAGTAAATTTCTAATTCAAAAACTCCTCATTAAATCCTGAAGGAACATCCCACACCCTACTTAAGATTAATTGTAACTGATTCTTTCGAAGCATCATATTCATATGGCCATTGATCATCTATCTGCAGGATTAATGCTGATGCCTGATCACTAATATCCGTTCCACCCCAGCAAATAAAAATTGTATCCTGTTTATTATAATAATTAGGCTGGGCATAAAGCTTCACTTCATTTCCTAAATTATCAACTCCTATTAAGTTAAATTCGTTTCCTCTGTCTCCATAACCGGCTCCGTCGGAGTAGGATACATATAATAATTTCTCATAGCTGTTTGATACAAACTTTTCAAAAATAATATTATATCCATCGTATTTTAATATGTTATTTAGCATGATAACCTTGGTGTCACCAGCCATAGCTTTACCATTCGCCCGGAAATCAAATGTCCAATCTCCGCTGACCCCATTAGATGCTTTTGCAATCTCTGTGATTTTTATCTTAAATTCGTGTTCTTCTTCTGCAGTAATACTGCCTACATAATATTCAACAATATTATTAAAGGTATAATCATCAATTTTTTGTCCGGTACCACTCAGGCCTATCATAGGCATTTCCTTGCCATCAATTAAAACCTTTATTTTGCTCCCCCAGTAGGTTGCCCCATCTTGTTCGTCCAGCTTGTCTCCGTCTGAAAAATTTAATGAAACGATCAGCTTTTCCTCTGATACAATCACATCATTTAATGTCACAGTAATATCCTTGTCAGTCACTGACTTACCGATTACAGTCGTATACTCTTCCACCCTTTCATTCATCTGCATAATATTTGCGATAGAACGGTATACATAGGCAAATGCTGACTGGGCCGTTTCCGTTGTAAGGCAGACCGCAATTAATATTAAGGCGGCCATAGCTACTTTAAACGTATTCATTCCAAGGTTCCTTCTGTGACGATATTTATTTAAAACCAGGCCTTCGTCAAAGTGAATATGTCTCATCCCGCTGTCTAATGCTTTTTTAATATCATTCATGTGGTTTGCCCTCCCCAAAATTGATTTTTAGCTGTTCCCTAGCCCGGAACAGCCTGGTTTTAACAGCCGATTCCTTTAGTTTCAGTATTGCGGTAATTTCAGATATTGACATTTCCTGATAATAATATAGTAATATGACCTCTTTGTACTTCGGCGATAATTTACTAATCTCCTGAAATAATTCCTGTCTGTCAATATAACCATCATAGCAGGCATCGAATGCTATTTCCGGAATGTCATCAAAGTTCTGCCGCTTATACCACCAGGTCTTCATCTGGTTCTTGCAAAGATTAATGGCAATCTGCATAATCCATGTTTTCACGGAAGATTCCTTCCTGAATTTATGATAATGCTTCATAACCCTAATAAACGTTTCCTGTGTTACATCTTCAGCCAAATGATAATCCTTTAAATATAGATAACACATTCTTAAAACGCTGTCTGCATATTGTCCCATCAGGTCACTAATCATTTTATTTGTCTGTTCATCCATCTCTTTCACATGAGCTGGAACCGATATATTAACCATCTTCTAGCCTCCTTTCTAACTATTAGACCACCCCGGGAAGATAAAGGTTACATGTACAGTCAGAAATCAAAACAACGAAAAGTGATTATCTTCAGCAATCCAAGTTGAGTCAAAAAATTGAGTCAAAAAACAATTCCATTAGCTTCCAAATTTTATCGACTTTTTATTTCTCCTATGCTACAATATCCCTATGGTAACAGGAAACGTCAGTTCGTTGACGTGGGATAATTATGAGTGCTTGCCCTTCATTTTACTTATGAAGGAGGTGATCTTTCCTTGACTACATTACATAGAAAGGGGAGTGAGCCTTATGACAGTTGCAGAAGCTTTATCTTTGATGGTAACCTTTGCTACTTTTGTCGTAGCTTTAATCACTCTTGTTGTTCATTTGATAAAAATGAGCAACAAAAAATGATTATCCTGCAAACCC
>JARKQP010000597.1 GCA_029974875.1 Mobilitalea sp. | reverse complement strand
GTAACCTGCGATCTGGAGACGGCCCCATGGGCCGTCGAGCGGGGAAAAGACATCCCTGGCAGATGCCGGAGTGGATGCTGTTAAGCTATGGCAAGAAAGCTGCTGCTTCATCCAGCAAAGAGGGGCATAATCCGGAGCTGGCGCTGGATGAGAATGTCCAGACCTGGTGGACAGCCGGTGAGGAAGAAAGCCCTTGGTTAGAAGTGGATCTGGGTGCCGGACAGATGGTTCATGCCATACAGATTAACTTTGCCGATGATAGTGGGTTAAAGGTATCCATGGAAGGGAAGACCTTACAGAAGGGGCGCTATATCGAAGAAGTGGATGCTCTTACCCGGTGGAAGCTGGAGGGTTCCCCAGACGGTGTCAATTATAAGATGCTGATGGATAAATCCAAAGCGGATACAGATTTTGCACATGATCTAATTGTACTGGAGGAAGGCTGCGTACTGCGTTACCTGCGGCTGACCGTGTTTGAGGTTCCTTATGATCAACCTGTGAGTATCTCCGGCCTCCGGGTCTTTGGAAAAGGAGGTGGAACAGCTCCTGAAGTACCTGATTTTAAGATGGCTTACAACGGAGCAACGGATATGCTGGTTACGATTGAACCGGATGAAGCGGTGGGTCATGTGATTTTGTGGGGACACCGGCCGGATAAGCTGTACCACAGCTGCCTGACCTATGAGACGGAGAAAAACATAGGGGCATTGGTAAAGGGGACAGATTACTACGTAAGGGTTGATGCTTTTAATGAAAATGGCATTACCGAAGGGATTTTAAAAAGTGTGCATGATAATACAATGCAAAGGAGTAAGGCATGAAAAAGGAAAACCAAATGAAACCTTATCAGGGAAAGCGTTCATGGCTGTATGACATAAAGATGAACAAATGGCTATATGTACTGGCCATTCCCATTATTATTTATTTTATTATATTCAACTATGCTCCCATGGTTGGAATCCTGATGGCCTTTGAGGATTATAAACCGGCAAAAGGGTTGCTGGGAAGTAACTGGGTAGGGCTTAAGAATTTTATCGATTTCTTCTCCG
>JARKQP010000076.1 GCA_029974875.1 Mobilitalea sp. | reverse complement strand
TTTATTCTTGGCGGCATATTTGAAGCTGCAAAGGTTAAAATATAGTAATTATTGAGGAGGTAGAATTAGTATCATGAAAATCACAGCTATTAACCCTATTAAACTCCGGTTTGCTCCCAACAACGGTCTTGCCGACGGTTTGGCGCCAATTGGATACCGTGATGTATTTCTCGTGGAAGTTGTTACTGATGAGGGGATAATCGGAATAGGAGAAGGCTTTGCTTTAGGATCATTAAATTCAATGCAGGCAGTTCTGGAAGAGACTATCACTCCGCTTCTTATAGGCGAAGATCCTTTTTTTATACCACACATCTGGGAAAAGGTATATCATTATACATACCGGTATGGCCGTCGTGGAATAGTAATGGCTGTACTCAGCGCTGTTGATATTGCCCTGTGGGACATTATGGGCAAGGCTTCAAAAATTCCTGTCTATACGCTGCTCGGCGCAGATAATAGCCGTGTACAGGCTTATGCGAGCGGAGGTTACTATGCAGACAATAAGGGGCCTGACGGGCTGGCCATAGAAGCTTTAAATTATAAAAGCATGGGGTTTGGTACCATGAAAATGAAGATAGGGGCCCTTTCATTAAGAGAGGATTTTATTAGGGTTCAAGCTGTAAGGGAAGCCATAGGAGATGAGATGAGGCTTGCAGTTGATGCCAATAATGCATATGATCTCAATACAGCGGTAAAGATGGCTAAAATGCTGGAACCTTTAAATATTGCGTTTTTCGAAGAACCGCTCTCGGGGGACTCAATAGATGATAGTATCAGGCTTGCTGATGCTGTGGACATACCCATTGCAGGATATGAAACAGAGCTTACACGTTATGCGCTTCGAGACTTTATTACAAGGCGTGGAGTGGATATTGTACAAACTGATGTTATATGGTCCGGTGGAATTACTGAAGCGCGGAATATAGCAATTCTCGCATCAGCATGGAAGATGGAATGCATACCGCACTTTTCAGCAGGTATAGTATCCCTGGCAGCAAACCTG
>JARKQP010000563.1 GCA_029974875.1 Mobilitalea sp. | reverse complement strand
GGGCACCAATACCTTCCATATCATCAGTATAGTAATTGCAAAGGAAAGCACCGCCCTGATACCGCTGATCCCGGCAAACAAAACTAAAAGCACAACGAAAATGCCTGCCAGGATAAGCTCCTTATCCAACCGGTAATGGTCGATCATACAGATCGAGTAAATATCATCTCCCTCATATCTGATCAGCACCTGCGCCCGGTCACCGCTGCCAAATATCTTATCCTGCTCCAAGGAACCATTGAGCATATTCACCGCCGTAACGATTTCCCCTTTAAATTTACCCCCAAGAAGCTTTACCCTGCATCTTTGCTCTCCTGTCCGTATTAAGCCTGTGCTGACTAACATGCTATTGTCGGTTGAAATAATCTCCCCGACAGTACGGTCAGCCCCCTGGTAGGTTACCGCTGCTTCGTATCCTGTAGGTAAAAGGACCAGAAGCAGCAGAATAAAGAGACTGGCTACAATTGTTACGGCGGACATCATTCTTTCCTTACTGAATTTAATCATACTGCTATGCCGCTCCTCAATAAATCATTGCTTTTATAATGCTGTCTTCGGCTGGGTTTATTTTACCTTTGTAAGCTTTGCTACGCTATTATAAATATCCGTATTATCGTAATAGCCTTCAAATAACTCGGCCCCATTTCCTATTGCAAAGACCGGGACGGGCAGTCCCGTATGGGAATAGGAGGTAAAATCAATGCCCGATTTGTTATTCAGGATATGTGTAATTGTTACGGTTA
Organism: Mobilitalea sp.; assembly: GCA_029974875.1. Next base: position 16,302 of record JARKQP010000563.1, on the reverse strand, counting down.
ACGGTTCATAGGTACCGTATAATACATATTCTTCCTGATCCAGCTTTTCGGGTTTATCCATTGTCATGTTATAAGCCTCAGATAAGCGGTTGTATTCATAATCCGTCAGGATCAGGTTGGAGTTTGTAGCTGCAGTAGCCTTGCTCTTGGGAACTAGCCCAAAATACTTCTGGATATCCTCCAGTACAGCGGTGAATTTCGTATTATTTTTCTTATAGCCTGCCACAAAATCCGAATCATATTTTGCATAAGAGATCTTCTGGTTTGCCAGGTTCGTTAAGTAGGTATCATAATTCGTACCGGCAAAGCCGATTGTTAACCCGCCTGTCTCATGGTCTCCCGTAACTAAAATCAAGGTATCTTCCGGATGCTTATTGTAAAAGTCAATTGCCACATCTACTGCGTTGCCAAGGGCAACTGTATCATGGATTGTAGAAGTAGCGTCATTCGCATGACATGCCCAGTCAATCTTGCCGCCTTCTACCATCATGAAAAAGCCCTTCTCGTTATCCAGCATTTCGATTCCTTTTTCTACATAATCTGCAAGATGCCATTCGTTGCTTGCCGCATCGATTTCATAGGGCATGGCACCCCCATCAGCGATTTTCTCGGAGATTATAATGGATTTTCCATATCCTTTTCTCAGGCCTTCTGCAGCAGCCTTGGTCGTAACCACCCTGTACCCGGCCTTTTTAGCCAGATCATAGATGCTTTCCTTATTATTGTCGCTGCCTGTTGGCTTTAAGAGCTCTCCGCCGGCAAAATAATCAAATCCGCTTGCTACCATTTCCTGCCCAATCTCGTAATAGTTATTTCTGGAAGCCTGATGGGCATAGAAGGCTGCAGGAGTTGCATGGTTAAGGTTTACCGTGCTGATGATACCGATTTTATAGTCCCTCTGCTTTTTAAGCTTTTCAGCAATCGTCTCATAGGACACCTTAAAGGAAGTATCCATGTTGATTGTGCCGCTGTAGGTCTTATGCCCGGTGGAAATAGAGGTTGCCGTGGATGCCGAATCCGGACAGAAGGAAGTGCTGTCAAAGGTCTGTGCTGAACCTGCAACCGGGAAATTCATAAAACTCAAAGCCTGTGTCTTCACTCCTCCCTTTGATGCTGTCGTTCCCAGGTAATAGGAGGTTGCCTGGATCTGGGGATAACTCATACCGTCACCGACAAACAAAAATATGTACTTGGGGACAGTGGTTCCCGTTTCTTTAATAACCTTGCTGATACTCGTCTTACTGGCGGACGCATTTACATTATTGTTGTAATTAGGAACGATAATTGCCGCTGCGACTAGTAAGACCACCAATAATGCACCAAAAATTCTCTTTGCTTTACCTTTCATAACTCAGTCTCCTTTAAAATAGATTAATGATTTCCTCTCAACTATATCAAAAGATTTGTAAAATTTTCCACCATGTCACTGTTAACATTAGGTTTAAATCATGTAATATTTCCCATCCGTAACAAAGAGGCTGGGCCTGGTAAATAATACAAAATCCTAGTTACGCATTTTTACCATAGAAAAGAGGGCATATCCGCAAACAGCCCTGCTGTTGTTTCTATGCCCTCTTTTATGGATGTATCAAATATTTTATTTCATCTTATAATTCTTCGTCCAGGTTTCCCACCGTATCGGCGTCCGCGGGAAGCTTCATGATCCTTACCTGTTCTGTCATCTTATTCTTAGTCTCCAGCACGTCAAACTGGTATCCCTGATAAACAAGGGTTGCCTTTTCTCCATCCCCTGGAATCCGGTCCATTAGGGAAATCAATAATCCATTCAGGGTATCAAAATCTTCATTCTGAAGGCTGATTCCCAGCTCATCCTCCAATTCCTCAAGGCTGATTGCTCCTTTTACCGTGACACTTTCATCATCAGAGGAGATAACCATACTCTCTTCCTCGTCATATTCATCCTGGATATTTCCTACAATTTCCTCCAGCAGGTCTTCCAATGCTACCAGGCCTGCCGTTTGTCCATACTCGTCAATCACGATAGCCATATGGATGTTCTTGGCCTGCATATCGTGAAGCAGGATACTGATATTCTGTGTATCTGGTACGAAATAAGGTTCTCTGGCGATCTCTTCAATAGGCTTATTCCTCAACTCTTCCGATATGTAAGCACATATGACGTCCTTCATGTGCAGGATGCCGATAATATTATCCCTGTTCCCTTCATAAAGGGGATACCTGGAATAATTCTCTGACAGCATATAACGCAGTGCTTCTTCCAATGACATTTCCGTATTAACTGCAATAATTCTCTTCTTTGGTGTCATAATATCCTGGGCTTCCTTGTCACCAAGCTCTATGATGTTAGAGATCATTTCTACCTTATCAGCATCCAGGACGCCCTGCTCCTGGCCTTCATTCACCATGGAAATAATCTCTTCCTCGGTTACATTATCCGTCAGGTCAAAGGGCTTGATACCAAAAAGCCGCAGCAGCAGGTTCAATATGGCCTCCAGCAGCCAGGCTACCGGATAAAATACAAAGCCAAAGAAGCGGATGATCCCGACCATCCGGTATGCAATGACCTCTGCATACCGGGTAGCAAACCGCCTTGGAATAATCAGGCCAAACAGTACCGCAACGTACACTAAAAGTACAGTAAACAGAATATAGTATACCGGCCTGATGATTGCAAGGTCAACCACTAACCCGCTATTTACCGTAGCGTTTTCAATTGTCGGAAGAAAGTAGGAAAGAAAAACCATGCCGGTCACTACACCAATAAAGCTTTGTAACAGCTCCATCACGTTAAGATATCTGCTCGGCTTTTCAATAATCCTAAGAAGCTTTTTTGCACTTTTCTGGCCGCTCTCAGCCTTCCTTTTTACATTACTCTCGCTTACATTACTAATTGCATTTTTCGCGCAGACGATTAATGCATTAAATAGAATCAGCAATAAGATAATTATCATTCCCGATATGGGATTGCCATCGTCCATTGTATGATTATGTCCATGCCCTTCACCGCACAATCCGCTTTGAAAGTGCTGGCATGGACCCGGTCCCCCCTTCGTTCATTAGTTTCATTTTTTTAACCTTTATTCTCCTTTTTCCTTTGGTATTTATTTATAATATGTATCTAAAGAGAAACTGATGATTAATGCCCTGTCAATTTTCTTTAATACATCCCTGTCCAAATGACACACCTTTTCCTTCAGCCGTGATTTGTCAATTGTACGGACCTGCTCCAGTAATATTACTGAGTCCTTGACAATTCCGTATTTATCAGCATCCAGTTCAACATGGGTCGGCAGCTTTGCCTTATTCATCTTAGATGTTATAGCTGCACAGATTACTGTTGGACTATGCTTATTACCCGTATCATTTTGAACAATTAAAACCGGTCTGACACCACCCTGTTCGGATCCGACTACCGGCCTTAAATCCGCATAGAAGATATCTCCTCTTTTAATGACCACTCTATTCACACTCCAATATTAGGCTTAACCTTATTATTGCCATTTTTTTCGTGTGTATACCATGTCAGCAAATACAGTCTAATATCAAATATGTGATCTTAGGAATAGCTGGGGTGTGCTGTCTCAATATATACCCTGGGAATCCTCTTTCCCACGGTACATACAAGTTCATAGGCGAAGGAATGGGACCACTGTGCTAATTCCTCCGCAGAAATGTAAGCTTCGCCGTCTCTTCCAAGTAAAGTAACAATATCACCCTGCTTCACCTCCGGCAGCTCCGTGACATCCACCATGAACTGGTCCATGCAGATCCGCCCGACAACCGGTGCATACTGTCCATGGATGATCACCTTTCCATGGTTCGATAGATTTCTGGAATACCCATCCGCATATCCTACCGGGACCGTCGCTATCCTCCTTGGGCCGTCGGTGACATAGGTTGCACCATAGCTGATACCCACTCCGGCCTCCACGTCCTTTACATAAATGACATGGGTTTTTAATTCCATAGCCGGAACCAGATGGACCGTCTCTTTGTCAACCATATCAGAAGGATATATGCCATAGGTGGCAATTCCACACCGGACCATATTAAAATATGCCTGAGGGAATTCAAGTATACCAGCACTATTTGCAATATGCTTCACAGGTATGAAAATCTGCTCCTTTTCCAGCATGGTAACGAATTTTGTGTACCGCTCCAATTGGTTTAAGGTAGATGCCCTATCCGTCTCATCCGCCCTTGCAAAATGGGAAAACAGCCCTTCAATTTCCAGGTTCGGCAATGCGGCAATGCCTTTGATTTCTTCCACGCTATCCGGCGTATCTGAAAATCCGATACGGCTCATTCCGGTATCCAGCTTGATATGGATCTTCGCCGTCTTGCCCTGCCTTACGGCCTCCTCGGACAAAGCCTTTGCCATCTCATATTGAAAAACCGTCTGTGCCACACCATAAGAAACCACCTGGTCATATTGCTCCTTCGGCGTATAGCCCAGGATTAGCATCGGGGTATCAACACCTGCCTCCCGTAATTCAATAGCTTCCTCAACAATCGCGACGCCGTAGGCATCAATTTTTCCGCTTTCCCCGATTGCCTTGGCAAGGGGTACCGCACCGTGCCCGTAGGCATCCGCTTTAATGATAACCATCAGCTTAGCATCATCCCCCAGCTTATTTCTTACCTCTGAAAGGTTGTGCCTTATTGCATTTAAATCCACCCTTGCCTGCACTCTATAGTAACGTTTATCCTTCTGTTCATATTCTACCTGCTTCATAATATTATCGCTAGCCTTTCCCTGTGTCTGATCCATGCCACAAATTTCAAGGAATTCCCTTGGAACGTTCCTTGCAAATTTTATGATATACTTCCGGTCATCCACTTGTAAATTTCATGAAGTACTCTCCGGCAATTTACCTGTAAATTTCATGAAGTATCCTCCGGACATTCACCTGTAAATTTTATGAAGTGCTCTCCAGGCATTCACCTGCCTTCTTAAGTACGTCCCCAAGTGAATCTATGATGTCACTTGCCATCATAGAATATACTCCCTTTTTCTCTGCTGCCGCATCCCCTGCCAGGCCATGGATATATACCCCCAGACAGGCCGCCTCATATTCCGCCATTCCCTGGGCTATGAGTGCCGCAATAATTCCGGTAAGCACATCTCCGCTGCCGCCGGTAGCCATGCCGTTATTGCCAGATACATTGAGATAGCGTTTCCTTCCCTGGGCCACTAAGGTTCTGGCATCCTTCATGACGTATATCAACTTATTATTATAAGAACATTGATTCGCAGTGTCAACCAAATTATTGGAAATCTCCGTAACTGGAAACCCCGTCAACCTGGCCAGCTCCAGTAAATGGGGCGTTAGAATGGTATCCTCCTTTAACAGAGACATCAGCTTCCGCCATCTGTCCCCGATCCTTGCCGCCTTCCAGGGTTGCTCTCGCTCTTCTGCCTCCTGCCCCCCTATTTCTCGTTCTCCTGCCTCTCGCTCTTTTGTCTCCTGCTCTCCTATCCCTCGTTCTTCTGCCTCTTGCTCCCCTGTCCCCTTCTCTTTATCCTGGGATAAAGAACTACTTTCAGCCTCCTGATTATGGTCAAGGATTCCCGCCAACAGGTTAATAGCATCAGCATCAATAATTACCGGTGCTCTTGCCTTGCTGATTACGGTTTCCACCAGTTCCCTTGCTGTCGGCGTCAGACTCAGCCCCGGCCCCACTACAACGACGGAAGCCCATTCCAGCTCCCGAAGGAGCCTGCCCTGCCGTTCCTCTCCAGCCAAGCCTTCCCCGTCGTAGGAGGAAAATAAAGCCTCAGGCAATAGGGTTTGGATAATCAGACGGTTCGCCTCCGAGGTCATTATCTTTACCAGCCCTGCACCTGTCCGGTAGGCTGCTTTGCCGGACAGATAAGCCGCACCACTCATGCCCTTGCTGCCTGCTATGATTAGTACCTTGCCAAAGCTTCCCTTATGTCCGGCCCTGCTTCTCCTTGGAAGCCTTGCCAGGTCGGAGGGTTCATAATACCAAAACCCGGGGCCTACCTGGTCCGTGGCAGCCTGTGGGAATCCGATATCGGCTACCGTCAGCTTTCCTGCGTACTCCGCACCGGGATAAAGAATCAGACCCAGCTTGTGGTGTCCAAAAGTAACCGTTTCATCCGCCTTCACCGCCAGCTTCATCACCTGCCCGTTATCTGTAGAAATTCCGGAGGGAAGATCCACTGAATAGACATAATGAGGTTCCTGGTTGATCCTGCTTATGATCTCCTCATATTCCCCTGATACCGGCCTTGATAGCCCTACTCCAAAGAGAGCATCAATTATTATATTATATTCAGGCAGCCTGTCTCTGTTTTCCATAGGAATCCCAATTCTTTTCGCCATTTCAAGCTGGACCTTCATGGAATCGGAGGTCTTGTTTTCATCGCCAATAAAAAGAATAGCAACATGATAGCCCTGTAAATACAGAAGCCTACCTGCTGCAACCCCGTCTCCACCATTATTTCCGGTACCACAGACCGCTAGGATACGATCCGCCTTACCAACCTTTTTTTTCATTGCACGGACGACTTCCAGCGCTGCCCGCTCCATTAACTCTAAAGCCGGAATCCCGGCTGCCTGTATGGTATAATCATCAATCTTCTTCATTTCTTCAGAATTCACAGCATATCTCATACCCTAAGCCTCAATCTTTCTAGAGGCTTTGGCCTCTATCTTTCTAGAGGCTTTGGCCTCTATCTTTCTGGAGGTTTTGTCCTCCATCCTTTTGGATGCCTTACCCTCCATCTTTCTGGAAGTCTTGCCCTCCATCTTTCTGGAAGTCTTACCCTCCATCTTTCTGGAAGTCTTGCCCTCCATCTTTCTGGAAGTCTTGCCCTCCATTCTTTTGGAGACTTTTCATTCCATCTTTCCGGCGTCTTCGGCTTCCCCTACTACAAATGCGTTGGCAAACTCCTTTGTATTTGAAATCGAAACGTGGATTGCAGTAACTCCCTGAGCCTTTGCCAGCTCCTCTGCTTTGCCGTAAAGCTTAACAAAGGGTTTTCCCTGGCTGTCACGCAGCACCTCAACATCCTTTGGCCCAAAGCCGCGGAAGCCCGTTCCAAGCATCTTCGCTACTGCTTCCTTTACTGCAAAATTATCAGCCGCCTTTTTCTTGTCCGCATGAATCAGCTCCAGCTCCGCTTTTGTAAAGCACCGCAGCCCAAAGGCCTCCTTTTCGCAAGCCCGCACAACGCGGTCTATTTCCACCAAATCTACTCCGATCCCGGTAATCACATCAAGCCTCCTGTTTTTTGAGGCTTTGCCTCCTTCTTTTAGAGGCTTTGCCCCCTGTTTTCTTTAGGCTCTGCCTTCTTCTTTAGAGGCTTTACCTCCTGTTTTCTGTAGGCTTTACCTCCCGGCGCCATATATCGTCCTACATGGCTGTCATACTTTCACTGTCAAGCAGCTGGAAGCCTTCCAGAGCTACTTCTTAATATGGTATTCCTTATCAAACAGCTCCATCAGCTCTGCTCCAAGCACATCATGCATGTATGAATAAATCTGTGTATTGTTTAGCTCAAGATCCTGCTTGAGCAGTATCTTATGTTTGAGCTCTTCCCTGATATTATTGATCCAGTCAGCAACCTCGCTTAATGCCTCTTTGTTCTTCTCCAGGCATTCGTAGAACAGGGTAACGCTTTCCGACATCAGGGCTTCATTGACCTCCTTGATTTGATAGGGCAGGTCGCCTAATTCGTCCATTGCCTGCTCTATCTTTTCATTCAATTCCGTGATGAACTGCTTATTCCTGCCAAGCTTCTTATCCTTTTCCTTGCCGGCGGTACCATCCATGCCGACGTCCATGTTATCCATGATTTCCTGCATCAGGTTGTTCTTCAGCTTCTTCATGTCCTTAATATCATTGACCAGCTTTCCCTGTCTTTTCAGGAGGTCATTTACCTGTTGTTCTAATTCCCTGACTGCCGGTGTCTTCCGCTCCTCGGTAAATATCTCATGCCAGCGCCCGTCAATTGTTAGGATCGGCAATTTTTTATCCTTTACCAAATTATGAAACTCACCTTTTTTATCTTTTCTAGCCATAGGCAGATCCTCCGACCCTTTCTATGCAATCTGCAACCTATATTTTCTTGTGGAGTTCATTCATTTCTTCCCTTTTTCCGGATAAACGGTAGGAAAGCTTCATTAAGCTATCTGCCAGGTGGACATTTTCCACCGTAACGTCCTTCGGCAAATTAAGGTCCGTTGGTGCAAAGTTCCAGATTCCCTTGATTCCCCACTTCACTAATTCATTGGCAACCCCAGGGGCTTTTGTCTTTGGAACCGTAATTGCAGCAATATCCACCTTATGATTCTTAATATATCCCTCCAGCTCCTCATTTGCCCTTACGGGAATTCCCCTGATCTCCGTTCCGATCAGCGCCGGACTGATATCAAAAATGCTTTTAACAAAAAAGCCCCTTCTCTCAAAATCCGTATAATTTGCCAGAGCCTGTCCCAAATTACCGGCTCCGATGATAATAACATTATATTTTGTATCCAATCCAAGGATTTTTCCGATCTCAGAATGAAGGTATTCCACATTATAACCGTATCCCTGCTGCCCAAAGCCGCCGAAATTATTTAAATCCTGCCTGATTTGGGATGCGGTCACCCTCATTTTCTCGCTTAATTCCTTGGAAGAGATCCGTACGACATCCTTCTCCAACAAATCCCCCAAATAACGGTAATATCTTGGTAATCTATTAATCACTGCTTTCGAAATCTCTTTTTTATACAATGGCTCTCCTCCTGTTCCAAAGACCCGCATGCCTTTTGCGGGACTTCTTTAACTATATCAACAATTATATGCAATCGTTAAGAATAAGTCAATGTATTGAAGTATGATATCTTCCAAAAACAGGTACTAATTAACTATTTTAATACAATAACAGGCAGGACAAAAGCATTCCGGTGCGAATCAAAGTCTTACCCTAGTAAGACTTCTCACACTTTACTTGTAGGAATTCCTATGTTAAAATTAACAGCGGAATAAATGTGGCCTATTCCATTTTTTAATAGGCCATAAGAAAATGAAAGGCACGGGTATTAACAATGATTCTCGCATGTAATAACATAAGCAAGGCTTTCGGTACCAACCAGATCCTAAAGGAGGTATCCTTCCATGTAAATGAGAAGGAGAAGGTTGCGGTTGTAGGAATTAACGGTGCCGGCAAGTCTACCTTATTAAAAATAATTATGAAAGAAATTCCGGCTGATGGCGGTGAAGTGGTTTTATCAAAGGGAAGCACTATAGGCTACCTTGCCCAGCACCAAAACCTGTCCTCGGATAGTACCATATATGAAGAAATGCTAACCGTAAAGCAGGAGGTCATTGACCTGGATGCCAGCATCAGAGCCCTGGAGCTTGAGATGAAGCATGCCTCCGGGGATAAATTAAACCAGCTGCTAAACACCTATACCAGGTTAACCCACGAATTCGAGCTAAAAAACGGCTATGCCTACCAAAGCGAGGTGACCGGTCTCTTAAAGGGGCTTGGTTTTACGGTGGAGGATTTTGATAAGAAGGTGGACACGCTGTCCGGTGGACAAAAAACCCGCATTGCCCTGGGAAAGCTCCTTCTTTCAAGGCCGGACATCATCCTGCTGGATGAGCACACCAACCACCTGGATTTATTGTCCATTGCCTGGTTGGAAACCTTTTTGTTAAATTATAACGGTGCTGTAGTCCTGGTTGCCCATGACCGCTATTTCCTGGACAAGGTGGTTTCCAAGGTCATTGAGCTGGATTTTTCCAAATGCCAGACCTTTGAAGGAAATTACTCTGCCTATTCCCAGAAAAAAGCAATGCTCCAAAATGCCCTGTTTAAGCAATACTTAAACCAACAACAGGAAATTAAGCATCAGGAGGAGGTAATATCAAAGCTCCGCTCCTTCAACCGGGAGAAATCCATCAAGCGTGCGGAAAGCCGGGAAAAAATGCTTGAAAAAATAGAACGCCTGGAGCGTCCCACGGAGCATACGGAGATGCATTTCCACCTTGAGCCCCTGGTAATGAGCGGAAATGATGTGCTATCCATAGCCGGCTTATCAAAGTCCTATGGCTCCCTGACCCTGTTTAAGGATTTAAATTTTGAGATTAAGCGGGGGGAAAAGGTTGCCATTATCGGAAATAACGGAACCGGCAAGACCACCATTTTAAAGATAATCAACGGGCAGGTGGAGGCTGATGCAGGACAGGTCAGGCTGGGCTCCAAGGTCCATGTGGGCTACTATGACCAGGCGCATCAGGTCCTTGATCCTGACAAGACCTTGTTCGATGAATTACAGGATGCCTATCCTAACCTGGATAATACCACGGTCCGCAACATACTTGCAGCCTTCCTCTTTACGGAGGATGATGTATTTAAGCGTATCAAGGATATCAGCGGCGGGGAACGGGGGCGTGTGTCCCTTGCCAAGCTGATGCTGTCCGAGGCCAACCTGTTAATCCTGGATGAGCCGACAAACCATTTGGACATCACCTCCAAGGAAATCCTGGAAAATGCCCTGAACCATTATAACGGAACCGTATTGTACGTATCCCATGACCGTTATTTCATCAATAAAACTGCCACCCGGATCCTGGATTTAACGGAACAGTCCCTGCTCAATTACATAGGAAACTATGATTATTACCTGGAGAAAAAATCCGAGGTGGAAGCCGCTGCCTTAGGCAGGGCGGCGCAGCCTTCCCAGGCCTCCTTTGGCAGGCCTGGAGCTTTTCCGGCAGCTGCTTTTGCATCTTCCTCCTCCCAGGCGGCTACAGAAGTCGAAAGCGAAAATAAGCAGAGCTGGCAGCAACAGAAGGAGGAGCAGGCAAGGCTCCGGAAAAGAAAGAATGAACTAAAAAAGACGGAGGATGAAATCCATCAGCTGGAGCAGCGCAGTGATGAAATTGATGAACTGCTGACCAGGGAGGATATCTTTACCAACGTCCAGAAGCTGATTGAATTAAATGATGAAAAAAAGGCACTTGAAGACCGGCTGCTTGAGCTGATGGAGCTCTGGGAGCAGCTGGCAGCTGAGGAATAACCGGCAGCTGAAAATAGCCGGTAGCTAAAAACAGCCGGTAGCTAAAAACAACCGGTAGCTAAAAACAGCCGGTAGCTGAAAAACAACTGGTAGCTGAAAATAACTAGTAGCTGAAAATAACTAGTAGCTGAAAGCAATTGGTAGCCGGGCTAAGACCTGAAAAGGGAACCGTTACAAATAGGGTTGAAATGTAACGGTTCCCTTCTATTTCCTGTATTCTGCAGTTCTGCATAAGTATAACTCATTTGGGAATAATATCATCATATCTTATAGTATAATACCCAAAGGAGATGCAACATTGAAACATATATCTGCGCTAGTTGTCAAATTTTTAATGACTGCCTTCATTCTCGAAATCGCCTTACTGCTTCTTAGCAATCTGTCATTCGGGCAGATTCTTTTCCTGTCACTGATAACCACCATTATTTCATATATGGTCGGTGACATGGCACTGCTGCCTGCTACCAATAATGCCGTTGCCACGATTGCTGATATGGTTTTAAACACCATCATCATTTATCTGTTTAATTTCGTATGGAATATTAATGAAATCACCTTTATCACTGCCCTGGTCTCAGGGATTATCTTAGGTGTGGGTGAATATTTCTTCCACAAGATTATTGACCGGAGTGCCGATGAGGATCTATTTGATTGACCGGAATACCGAAAGAACCCATCTGATTAACCGGAGAGCTGGCAAGGATCCATCTGATGACCTGAGTGCTGGCAAGAATCCATCTGATTGACCGGAATGCTGCCAAGGATCCATCTAATTAACAAGAGGCTAAGGCTGGCTTCCAGATACCCCATACAAAACGGCGGCTTTGTCTCTATATCCACAAAACCGCCGTTTAACTCTGTCTATTCTTTTATATAGCATATCATATCAAACCATTTATAATTATTATAATCATATCACTGTATTACAATCTGCAATGCAATTTTCCATACAATTTCGTTTACATGGCAGGATCCCCATGATCTTTCTTTTGCTTAATAACATAAACTCCTGCCGCTAATGCCAGGATCAATAACACAAGCTCCGTAATTGTGATTCCGGTATAACGGGCAAGCATAACTGCCAAAAAGTTAAACAGCGTATGGGCGGCTATGGCTAAAACATAATAAATCCATTTCCTGTTTATTACACCTTTGAACACAAGCATAGTTGCAAATACATGGAATGTCACAGCGGAAAACCGTTCTGCAATCCCCCAGTAGACATGGACAGGATTGACAGCCGTCAGCTGGTCAACGACAGTTTTTAGGGTTTCGGCCGGTAATGCAGCCGTAAGTGCCCCGCCTCCATTATTTATTGCCATGGATAGCATTATGTTATTAATCTGAGTAAATCCAACCAACAAAATAACCTCACAAAAGCCATGGCCAAGGCCAAAGGATATTATGTCCTTGTAGCTTCTTTGCCTTTTTAGCAGTAACGCTCCTCCAAGGCGCGCACTTTCCTCAAACAGTCCGGCACTTAAGCTTAGGCATAATGCATATGGAATAAAGTTCAATGCAAAGGCCTTATACCATTCCTGTCCTGACAGTATGTTTAAAATCGGTATGCGCAGCAGGATTTGTGATATGAAGAAGGCAGCCACCCCTAAAAGCAATGGCAGACCGCTTAACTTTTTCTTTACTGCTAAAACAATAAGAATCACAATAGGTAAAAGCAACGTAAATATAGCCGCAACGATGAAAGCAAAAATGGTTGAGCTTGGTATCATAACAATAGTCCCCCTTTTCTATATCCTGTGATATTTCTGCGGGTACCAATGGATCCAGATTTGTGTTTGCTTTATAAACCTCGGTCCATAATGTTCTTCATTGATTTCACAATATGCTCGTGGGCCAGGGCCTCTGCCAGATCCCCATCCCGTTTGCGGATCGCATCCAGGATCGCTGCATGCTCCTGACTTGATTTTGCAGCCCGTTCCGGAACAGCCAGGGTAAGCTTGCGCACCCTTTCCACATAATGGTGGAAGTCCGTAAGGACATGGTTTAAGATCTTACTCCCCGAAGCCTTATAGATCTGCTCATGGAATTTATTGTCTAAATCCACCAGCTGCTCATAATGGCTTCGCCTGGCATGAAAATCCGACAGGTATAAGATCTCGTCCAGGGCTTCAATCTGGGCCTCCGTTATATTTTCACAGGCCCACCTGGCACATAGACCCTCCAGATAAGAACGAATCATATAGATATCATGGATATCCTTGGAGGTTATACCGGTAACATAGGCTCCCTTGTTAGGGATCATGGTTATGAGCCCTTCCAGCTCAAGCTGCCTTAAGGCCTCCCGCACGGGAGTACGGCTTACCCCAAGCTCCAGGGCTATTGTATTCTCCTTTAATTCTTCATTCTCCTGGTAAAGGCCCGCCAGGATATCTTCCCTGAGCTTTGTAAATACCCTGCCCCTTAATGAATATTTATCCGACACTTCCTTTTGAAGATTATAATCTTCCAAAGAATTCCCTCCTTAGGTACCATAATACCTCTGCTAATCCATCTTTTCGATGGTGTCCATCAGGTAGTCAGCAAACTCTGTACCTGTAGCGCCTGTAGCCCTGCCGGTGGTCACAACCTTACGCTCAGTTACGGTGCAGATGTCAAGGGCACGGTAAACCTTATCCGCTTCCTTGTTGTAACCGATGTGGGCAAGTAACATGGCTCCTGCACGGATCATGCTGCAGGGATCTGCATAGATATCCCTGCCCTCATCCACCATACGGGGTGCTGAGCCGTGGATTGCCTCGAACATAGCGTATTTCTTGCCGATATTGGCACTTCCGGCTGTACCGACACCGCCCTGGAACTCTGCTGCCTCATCGGTGATGATATCTCCATACAGGTTGGGAAGTACTACTACCTGGAAATCCTTCCTTCTCTTCTCATCGACCAGCTTCGCTGTCATAATATCGATATACCAGTCATCGGCTGTAATCTCAGGATAATCCTTTGCAATTTCCCTGAAGATATCTAAGAACTTACCATCCGTAGTCTTAATAATATTTGCCTTCGTAACTGCCGTAACCCTTGTCTTGCCATTTGCTTTGGCAAATTCAAAGGCCGCCCTGATAATCCGCTCTGTACCCTGGGTGGTTGCGATTGTAAAATCTACCCCCAGGTCTTCCGTCACATGGACACCCTTACTTCCTACGGCATATGCACCCTCCGTATTTTCACGGTAGAAGGTCCAGTCAATACCCTGCTCCGGAATACGGACCGGCCTCACATTTGCGAAGAGATCCAGTTCCTTTCTCATCGCGACATTTGCGCTCTCCACATTTGGCCATGGATCGCCCTTCCTGGGAGTTGTTGTAGGTCCCTTCAGTACAACATGGCATTTTTTGATTTCTTCCAGAACTGCTGGAGGAATCGCTGCATTTTCAGCAGCCCTGCGCTCGATTGTAAGGCCATCGATTACACGGAATTCAATCTTTCCTGCTGCGATATCATCCTTAAGCAAATGCTCTAAGACCCTCTGGGCCTGGGCTGTAATAGCCGGACCAATTCCATCGCCACCGCATACACCAACAACAATCTTATCCAGGGCTTTATAATTTACGAAATCACCCTGGGCCTTCATATTCTCTACTCTCTGCAACTGTTCTTTCAGCAGCTGTCCGAAACGCTCCTTCGCTGCCTCAATTCTCTCTGTAGATACCATAATGATCCTCCAATATTTTACTTAGAATTAGCTTCCTAATTCTATTTGCCTAGGGTGTGCCTGAAAACTGCTTGTTCCTGGATATACCCTGGCTTTTTATAATGTACGTCGTTACCATCTATCATTTTATTAGTTAAGGCGTATCTTGTCAACCTCCCGGTGTTGTTTACAGGCTTCTTTTACCAGCCCTATTCGGAAATATCTACCAGCCGGATGTCCAGTTCATCCTGTGTTTTCCCGATTATATCAATTAATTCCTCGTCTGTAATGACGGTAACACGGCCAGTCTCGTATTCTGTGTCTACCCATTCTTTAACCTTCTGGACAACGGGATGTGCCTTATCCACGGACTTCTCTCCCTTTAATTTGAAGAAGGTATTGATCCAGTGGGCAATGCCGGCAAGACCTGAGGTATTGGATACGGCGACAAGGACCGGACGGTTCAAGAATTTCTCCGTATCAAAGATATTATAGATCTCCTCATTCTTAAGCAGGCCATCGGCATGGATGCCCGCACGGGTAACATTAAAATTCTTTCCTACAAATGGTGTCCTGGAAGGCACACGGTAGCCGATTTCCTTCTCATAGTACTCTGCCAGCTCCGTAATAACCGTAGTATCCATTCCATCCAGGGTGCCCTTAAGCTGCGCATATTCAAATACCATTGCTTCCAGGGGTGTATTGCCGGTTCTTTCACCGATTCCAAATAAAGAACAGTTGACCGCACTTGCACCATATAACCAGGCTGTGGTTGAATTGGTAACTGCCTTATAGAAATCATTGTGCCCATGCCATTCCAGCCACTTGGAAGGAACTCCCCCATGGGTCATAATACCATAGATAATTCCCTGGACTGATCTTGGAATAACCGCACCGGCAAAGTTTACACCATAGCCCATGGTATCACAGGCCCTGATTTTCACCGGAAGATTATAAACCTTGCTCAGCTTCATCAGCTCACTGCAGAAGGGTATAACAAATCCATGGATATCAGAGCGGGTAATGTCTTCCAAATGACATCTTGCGGCAACACCGGTCTCAAGACATTCCCTTACCACACTCAGATAATGCTCCATTGCTTCTTTTCTGGTCATTTTCATCTTATAGAAGATATGGTAGTCAGAGCAGCTTACCAGGATACCGGTTTCCTTCATCCCCAGATCCTTAACCAGCTGGAAATCAGACTTACTCGCCCTGATCCAGGAGGTAACCTCAGGGAACTGATAGCCTCTTTCCATACATTTATATACGGCGTCACGGTCTTTTTTACTATATAGGAAGAATTCACTTTGACGGATTAATCCCTTGGGACCGCCCAGCCTGTGAAAATAATCAAACATGGTAACAATCTGTTCGGTGGTATAGGGTGCCCTTGACTGCTGTCCGTCGCGGAAGGTAGTGTCTGTAATAACGATCTCATCCGGAAGATTATGGGGTACAATTCTGTCGTTGAAGGCAATTTTCGGAACCTCATCATAGGGAAACAGGTTGCGGAAGGTATTGGGCTCCTTCACATCATTTAGCTGGTAGATTGGCTCCTCCAGCTGCAGCAGGTTATTGTGTGGGTTTATGTACACTTTTCTCTCATCCATAATTTCGCTCTCC
>JARKQP010000560.1 GCA_029974875.1 Mobilitalea sp. | reverse complement strand
ATTTCAATTACCGCTTTTGAGCAGCCCGTATTTGTACCTACCACCAGAACCGTAAGGACATTTACGGATTACCTGCAGATCATCCTGGCAGTCCTGATTGTTGCACTGCTTGGCTTTGTGGTATTTAGGGGAGTCAGGCCGGTCGAGATCACTGAACTGGAGCCGGAGCTGTCAGTTGAGCAGCTCTTAGCGACCACGAAAGAAAACCAGACCATTGAAGATATTGAGTTTAACGAAGTTTCTGAGGTCCGGAGAATGATAGAAAAATTTGTGGATGAGAAGCCGGAAGCAGTTGCCCAGCTTTTGCGCAACTGGCTCAATGAAGACTGGGGTTAGGGAGGATGAGGTATGGCAAAGAATAATGATATTTCCGGTACCCAGAAGGCAGCGATCCTGCTGATTTCACTTGGACCGGAACGTTCTGCCAGCATTTTTAAGCATTTAAAAGAAGAAGAAATAGAAACCATGACGTTGGAAATAGCCAACACCAGAAGTATTTCACCGGCCACCAAGGATCAGGTGCTGGATGAATTCTATGAGATCTGCCTGGCCCAGCAATACATTGCGGAGGGCGGTATTGCCTACGCGAAGGAGCTGCTGGAGAAGGCTCTTGGCGCTGATAAGGCAAGGGATGTCATTGGTAAGCTGACGGCCTCCCTGCAGGTCCGTCCCTTTGAGTTCGTGCGTAAGACGGATGCTTCCCAGCTGTTAAACTTTATTCAGGATGAGCATCCGCAGACCATTGCTTTGATTCTTTCTTATTTATCACCGGGGCAGGCCTCTACGATTATTTCCTCCCTGGTTCCTGACAAGCAGTCCGATGTGGCGAAGCGTATCGCCCAGATGGACCGCACGTCACCGGATGTAATCAAGGAGGTTGAAAAGGTGCTGGAGAGAAAGCTGGCCTCCCTCGTAAACCAGGATTATACCATTGTCGGCGGTGTGGATTCCATCGTGGATATCCTCAACACGGTTGACCGCGGTACGGAAAAACACATCATGGAAACCTTGGAAATTGAAGAGCCTGAGTTGGCGGATGAGATCCGGAGAAAGATGTTTGTATTCGAGGATATCCTCAGCCTGGATGATAAATCCATCCAGAGAGTTCTGCGTGAGGTTGACAATAATGAACTGGCAGTTGCTTTGAAGGGCTCCAACGAAGAGGTCCAGACCGTTATCTTTAATAACCTGTCAAAGCGTCTGGCTGCAATGATCAGGGAAGATATGGAATACATGGGACCTGTCCGTCTAAAGGATGTAGAAGAAGCGCAGCAGAAAATTGTTAATATTATACGTAAGCTGGAAGATTCCTCAGAGATTATTATATCGAGAGGCGGAGGTGACGAGATCGTTGTCTAATGTAATAAAGGCCTATGCAGTCCGTTATGATAATGGAGAGAAAAGGAGACTGGAGACCCACCTGAGAATAGATCAGGAGCTGGAAAACAGGAAGCTTCTTGCAAGCCAGGCAGCCGCAGTATTCCAGGAGGGCTTTGTGGAAGGGCTTCAGGCGGTGGTTGTGGAGACACTGGAGGAGGAAGCAAGCGAAGAGCTGTCAGAGCGGGCTTCTAAAATCCTGGAGGAAGCAAAAGCAGAAGCTGCACAGCTCCTGGAAGAGGCAAAAAAGGAAGCGGAAAAATTAAGGGCAGATACCCAGGCCTTGGCCAGCAAGAAGGGCTATGAGGAGGGCATGCTTAAGGTTAAGGAAGAAGCCCGGAAGCTCCAGGCAGAATATGAGGCCAGATACCGGCAGCTGCAGGAGGAACAGGATGAAATGTTAAACAATCTGGAGCCTCAGATAGCCGGTACCATCGCTTCCCTGGTTGAAAAAATAACAGGGGTCCTGGTGGAAGGCAAGGAAGAAGTAATAATGAACCTGGTCAGCAGGACAATCCGGAATATGGATAAAAGTGATGAGTATAACATCAGGGTGTCCAAGGAGGATTTTGAATACGTTTCCATGAGAAAGAACCTTCTGCTGACTGCCATAGGCAGGGAAGTACCTCTTTTTGTAACAGAGGATGGGGAGTTAAGGGAAAACCAGTGTGTTATCGAGACAGACAGCAGGGTAATTAATTGCAGCCTTGATGTACAGCTAAATAATCTGATCACTGATTTAAAATTGCTTGGCAGTATCTAGGGGGAAATGATGGTGGCTATTGACTTTGATAAATATAGACAGCTGCTGAACAAATCCTATGAACAGGAAATTGGGAAAGTGGTTAAGATGGTAGGACTTACCATCGAGGCCTCCGGGCCGAATTCGAACTTAAATGATGTATGCTACATAACCGGTGCGGAACAGGCCGACAAAAAGGTTGCGGAGGTGATTGGCTTCCGTGAAAACAGGATTTTGTTGATGCCCTATGACGATATGACCGGAGTGGGCATAGGCAGCCTGGTGGAAAACTCAGGAACTGCCTTTAAAGTGCCGGTCGGTGAGGAGCTTCTGGGAAAAACCCTGGATGGAATGGGGTATCCGCTGGAGCAATCCGACCTAAGGGTGAAAAGCTTTTATCCTGCCGAGGCACCGCCCCCGGATCCGCTAAAGAGGAAGATAATTGATGAGATACTGCCCCTTGGGGTAAAGGCCGTGGATTCCATGCTGACTGTGGGCAAAGGCCAGAGGATCGGTATTTTTGCAGGAAGCGGTGTTGGTAAGAGTACGCTGCTCGGTATGTTCGCACGAAATACAAAGGCGGATATTAATGTAATTGCCCTAATCGGCGAGCGTGGCAGGGAGGTGCGTGAATTTATCGAACGCGACCTCGGGGAAGAAGGTTTAAAAAGATCCGTCCTTGTGGTAGCGACCTCCGATAAGCCGGCCTTGATCCGGAAAAAAGCTGCCCAGACGGCTACGGCCATAGCAGAGTATTTTAGGGACCAGGGGAAGGATGTACTGCTGATGATGGACTCCCTTACCCGTTTTTCCATGGCGCAGAGGGAGATCGGGCTAGCCTCCGGTGAGCCTCCCGTATCCCGCGGTTATCCGCCCAGTGTTTATTCGGAGATGCCAAGGCTGTTAGAGCGGGCAGGCAATTCGGAGCATGGCTCAATTACAGGCTTGTATACGGTACTGGTGGACGGGGATGATTTCAATGAACCGATCACGGATACGGCGCGAAGTATTTTAGACGGACACATCATGCTATCCAGGAAGCTTGGGCATAAGAACCACTACCCGGCAATTGATATCCTGCAAAGTATTTCAAGGTGCATGAGCTCAATTGTCACCAGGGAGCATAAGGAAGCCTCGGGCAAGCTGAAAAATGTCCTTGCCACTTACCAGGAGGCGGAGGATCTGATCAATATCGGTGCCTATAAAAGTGGCTCCAACCCGGATATTGATTATGCCATCTCAAAAATTAAAGAGGTCAACGCATTCCTACAGCAGGATGTTAATGATAAATATGAACTCGAGGAAGAAATAGCGATGCTGATGGAGATTTTTAATTAAGGATGAAGAAGTTTAGATATTCCATGGAAAGTGTGCTCCAAATCAAATTGAAGCTGGAGGACCAGGCAAAGATCGCCTATAGCAATGCCAGGATGAAGCTGACGAGGGAAGAAGAGAAGCTGGAGCAGTTAAAGCATAGACGGATTTCCCTGGAAGAGGAGCTTAGGAGTTTAAGCACAGGCAGGCTCGACCTGTTTAGGATCCAGCAGTGTGGGCAGACGATCCAGTTCACGAAGGAAGGTATTAAGCAGCAGGAGGCGGCGGTACGGGGCGCGGCCCACCGGCTGGAGGTGGCACGCATCCGGTTAAGTGATGCGATGGTTGGACGCAAAACGCAGGAACGGCTGAAGGAAAAGGCATTTGAAGAATATATGCAGGAATTTGACGCTGAGGAACGGAAGGAAGTTGACGAGCTGAACAGCTTCAGCTATAACAGTCCGACGCTTTCCGGGGAGGATGGATAATTGCTAGAAAAGAAAAGGCAGCTAACAGTGAGGACAAGCAGACTGGGAACAAGGTATTAACCATACTTATTGCGCTTTTAATTGTAATCATATGGTTGGCTATATTCGGGGCATTAATTAAACTGGATATCGGGGGCTTCGGTTCAGGGATCCTGCGTCCGATCTTAAAGGATGTACCGGTTGTCAACCTGATTCTTCCGGGAGAAATGGAGGCAAGGGTAACCCAGGAAAACAGCTATGGCTATAAATCCATGGCGGAAGCGGTTGCCAAGATCCAGGAGCTGGAGGCTGCGCTTGCCGATATGGAGAACGGCAAGACAAATGATGACCAGTCCGTCCAGGAGCTCCAGGCGGAAGTGGACCGCTTAAAGGTATTTGAGGAGGAACAGAAGGCCTTCGAAGAAAGAACCAGGGAATTTGACAAGAATGTAGTGTTTGCAGAGGCTGCCCCGGATATTGAGGAATACAAAAAATATTATGAGCAGATCAACCCTACTACGGCAGAGGAGCTTTACCGCCAGGTGGTTGAACAGCTACAGTATTCGGATGCGATTAAAGCAAAGGCGGATATCTATAGAAATATGGATCCGGGGGCGGCGGCCCAGATCCTTGAGACAATGACCGCGGATATAGGAGCCGTATCAGAGATATTATTAAGCATGAGACCGAGGGAGAGTGCCGCTATTCTGGCTGAGATGGACCAGGTGGTTGCGGCCAAGATAACGAAGAAGATGCTTGATATGGATGAGGAAAAGCTGAGCAGCTCCCAATAGCTAAATGGATAATAGGAAGTTTCACTTCTTATTATAGATATCTTGAAGGGCAAGCCCCCTTTTCATAGAGGGGTAGGCTGCCTTGACGAAAGGAGGAATACCATATGACGACGCAAAGCGTTATGACCCAGGCGGTAAACCTGTTTGGAAGCTCTGGCGGCGGCGCTGCTTTGAAGGGTAATAAAACCGGCGGCGGATTTAACCAGGTAATGGACAGCAATCTAAAAACATTACAGACTGCGGCTGCCCGGAAGGACACCCAGGCGGACAAAGCCTCCGCAAAGAATGCGGACACCGGCAGTGATGATGCAAAGGAAGCCGTGACGGATACAGCCGGGGCAGCAGATACCGGACAGGCAAGACCGGTAAGGGAAACAAAAGACAGGGACAGAGCAGGGACAACGGACAGTGCAAGGCAGGAGAGTGCGGTCTATGGGAAGCAGACTGAGGCCATGGGCCAGGTAGCAGAGGATGATCCTGAGGTTTCCGAACAGGCTTTAGCACAGGCTATGGCAGTGCTTGGAGCTCTCCAGGAGATGGTGATGCAACAGCTTAACCTGACTCCGGAGGAATTTGAACAGCTGCTTTCAGGGCAGGATATGGAGCTTACGGATCTATTACAGCCCCAGGAGCTGCAGCAGTTTATTCTGGCAGCCAATGGACAGACGGACATCTCGGCGGTGCTGACGGATGAGAAGCTGGCAGCCCTGATGAAGTCTTTGATGGATGACGCCCAGGAGCTGATAGCAGGAGCCGGACAGGGACTTACACCGGAGCAGCTGCGGCAGCTGCTGATGCAAGCCGGTTCAGGGAAGGAAGCCCCAGTGGAGCTTTTGGACACAGGAGCTGGAGAGCAGCTTTCCACGGAGGATGCAGGTTTAAGTGGGAATCTTTTTGCAGCCACAGAAGAGGCCCAGGAGAATGGGGCGGATAAGGAAGGCTCACAGGTAGCCAATGCTGATGGCAGGAATGGTGGAACCGTAGCCGTTGCCGTGGATGAAGCAAAGGATGGTCTGGCAAATACCCGGGAGGATGCAAGGCAGAAGGAGCAAGGGGAATTAAAGGCAGCAGACCAGTTCCAAGCCTTTATTGACAATCTGGCGAAGGCGACCCAGGATCCACAGGTTGGTTTTAATGGAAACCTGGCACGGGCTGCAGAGCTCAGGGATATCGTGAACCAGCTTTTGGACCGGATTAAGGTATCCGTTTCGGCGGATCAGGCTTCCATGGAGCTGCAGTTGAATCCGGAGCATCTTGGCAAGGTGAACCTGACGGTACAGTCAAAGAACGGAATTATGACAGCACAGTTCCTAGTCCAGAACGAACTAAGCAAGGAAGCCATTGAAGGCCAGCTGCATGTACTCCGTGAAAGCTTAAATTCACAGGGAGTTAAGGTGGAGGCTATTGAAGTAGCCGTTGCCTCTTATGCCTTTGACCAAAAGGCCGGACAGGAAACAGGAACCCGGCAGGAGAATGGGAAAAGCACTACGGCTAAGAAGATAAGCTTAGAGGATGCCCTCGCAATGTCGGAGGAGCCGGAGGACTTAAGTGCAATATCCGGGGAAGCCTTGGGATTAAGTGGAAGCCAGATCGATTATACCGCGTAATCCAGGGTTGAAAGAAATTACAATTTTAATCCAAAAAATCTAGGAAAGGAGACAGTGATGGGTGAATTAATTCAAAATGTAACAGACGGTAAGATCCAGGAAACCAGTAATTCTGAGTCAAAAACCACCAAAAAAGTGGGCGGCGAGCTTGGAAAGGACGCTTTTATGAAGCTGCTGGTGACGCAGATGCAGTATCAGGATCCCCTAAATCCAAACAGTAATACGGAATACATAGCACAGCTTACTACCTTCTCGCAGCTGGAGCAGATGCAGAATGTTGCAAAGACAACGACGAACTCACAGGCTTTTAGCCTAGTTGGCAAGACGGTGACCGTTAAGACGGACAGCACTACGAAGGATACGCCAAGGTATGTCACCGGCAAGGTTGACTTTGTATATATCTCCGGTTCTTTCACAAAGCTTTCCATAGACGGTAAGCTATACTCCATTGACCAGCTGGATACGGTTATGGATGACGATTATGCTACGGCGGACAACAGCAATTCTGCGGATGGCGCATCAGGCAGTACAGCTGCAAACGGCACCACGAATAATTCCTCAGGCAGCACAGCAGGGGAAAGCAGCACAGATAATTCCGCAGGCAGTACGGCGGGCGGCAGTACACAGGATGGTTCTGATTCAAGCGCCAAGTAAAGCCGGATAGCCACAAAGAAAATGATACATGGAGGTATGGCTTCAAGGAGCCCTTTGGCTTAAAGAGGCCAGGACATGACCGCAGGAGGCGGTGGAATGGAGGAAATAATGAACATTCCTGTGAATCAATACCCTTCCATAGAGCAGATGACGCAGCAGCTGAACGCTGTGAAAAACAACCAGACAGCAGCTGGCAGGCAGATTACGACACCCTTCAGTGAAATATTAAAGACAAAGCAGGCGGCAGATGAAGCGAGTGAGCTAAAATTCTCAAAGCATGCAAATGAGCGCTTGGCAAGCCGGAATATTGACCTGACGGACGAGCAGCTGGCGCGGCTGGAAAATGGTGCGAAAAGAGCCAGTGAGAAGGGGATCAATGAATCCTTAGTAATGATAGATGACCTTGCCTTTATCGTAAATGTTAAAAACAATACGGTAATTACCGCAGTGAAGGACGGAGAGGACAAGGTATTTACAAACATTGACGGAGCGGTAATCATGTAAAAGCCGGACCTTATGGAGGCTTAAGTATCCATGACTGACAGATTGGATACCGGAGTGTGGGGATACCTTAGGGAATCTCTTAGTACACCACAGATGAACCGCAGAATATGGAGGTCAAAAGTTATGATGAGAGCACTCTTTTCTGGTGTATCAGGCCTTAAAGTACACCAGACAAAAATGGACGTTATTGGTAATAATATTTCTAATGTTAACACCGTCGGTTTTAAATCAAGTTCCGTGACTTTTTCCGATGTGTTTTATCAGACAACACAAAGTGCTTCCGGTCCCAACGCGGCGACAGGAACCACAGGACGTAATGCAATGCAGGTCGGTTTAGGCTCCAACGTGGCATCAATTGTTTCGTCAATTAACACGACCGGTGCATCGCAGAGAACGGACAACCCCTTCGATGTCATGATTGAAGGAGATACCTTCTTTGTTGTAAACAGGGGCGGTTCGAATTATTTTACGAAAGCAGGTTCCTTTAATATTGATGCACAGGGTACCTTGTGCACCGCCTACGGCGCTTCCGTCATGGGCTGGCAGGTAGATAAGGAGGATCCGACCAAAACAGAAGCTAAAGCAGTGACACCCTTAAGGATTATGGCCCCGGAGAACCTGTATGCAACCCCCGAAGCAACTACGGCTGCTTATATCTCGGGAAACATTGACAGCAAGGACACACAGATTGCGAGTGGTGGGGCAGGCAAGGCAGTCAATTTAACCTTCTTTGACAAGCTGGGTAACAGCTATACGGCTGATATGAGGATCTGGCAGGCAGAGGATTCCACAAGTGAATACCGGGTAGGTATTGTGGATATCAAGGACAGCTCCGGTCAATCCATCTTTGTAAAGAAGGAAGTGGATGAGAGTACAGGTCAGGTCACCTACTCAGAGTCTTCCATCACGGAATTTACCCTCGGAGGTATTACCATGACTGCGGGTGTAGATTCGGATACAGGGGAAGTAACCATTGACACTTCAGGCGGTCCAGCCCTAAGATTTAACGGGGCAACAGGAGAATTCCTTAGCGTCGGTGATAGTTCCACCGGTGATGAGAACCAGAAAAGCCTTGAGTTTTCAATAAGCAGCCAGGCGACCACCGGTGATTCGGTATTTGAGACCATCGATGTGGATTTTTCCACCATTACAATGTATGCCACCAGCGGTTCTTCCTCACTGGAAGCGACCAAGGGCAGCCTGGAAGGCATCGGAGCGGGCAGGAAGGTCGGTAACATGACCGGCTTAAGCATTGACGGCTCCGGTAAGATTTACGGTAAATATGACAATGGCGAGAGCAGGCTGCTCGGGCAGATTGCAGTTGCAAGCTTTGCAAATCCGGCCGGTCTGGAAGCAATCGGTA
>JARKQP010000542.1 GCA_029974875.1 Mobilitalea sp. | reverse complement strand
ATAACGATACACAATTATATCCGAATCAAAGATCCGTGTTCCATTCGTCCATTCACCGGCAAATTTATTGATCCACTGAAATGTTGCATTCTTCGGCTCATCGAAATAAGTTTCAAAACTCACTTCCGTCCTCTGATCCCTGTCATCTTCCGAAAGGATTGCTTTATATTCTTCCGTATAAAAACACCATTGCTGATGACTTCCCACTTTTACAGGATTTTCAATAGCTTCCTCTGACACATACTGGGAAGGAACAAGATAGTCAGCTGGATAACCACCCGTATATTCATCCTTGATATAGCTCCAGGCGAAAATAATCTCTTTTCCCATTTCATTTTCAAAAACAGTAGAAAACGTTTCTTCCAGACCATAGGAGGAATTGCCCAATACAGCAGTAATAGCTGTAGCTGCTGCATCCAGGTTAGCTTGCCCTCCGTTCCTTACCTTGTATATCCACAGGTTGTAATCGGCCTTCAGCATATTAATGGAACCTGCTGAAGCAAGATTCCGGTCTGTTGTGGCTGACGGCATCAACGACAATGCCTGTGCTATATCATCGTTTACCTGTTGAAACACTTTATCTGCCGGATCCCGTTCCGGGAAAAGCCCATCCTGTTTATCCGACTCAAAACCTTCCAGCAATACCGGGGCATCTCCCCATATGCGGCCGATCCAATAATAACAGAAAGCCCTCACATAATACGCATTTGCCAATACCTTATTTTTAGCTTCCTCACTGTTAAAAGCAATATCCGGCGTATATCTGAGGATCAGGTTTGCCTGATTGATCGTAGTGTACAGATCTTCCCAGTTTGCATATCCGTGGTTGGTAGGTATCTGGTTTTGATAAACCTGATCCCGTGCAGTCTGACCGGTCAATCCGTCACCCCACAATCCTGTCCGGTATTCTCCCCAATACATGTAACCCTGGGAAAAAGTCGATCTGAATTTATTATATAAACCATACATGGCAGACGTAGCATCTCCTTCATCCTGCCACATTGAATTCGCGGACACTTCACTTTTTTGTTGAATATCCAGGTCGGCGTGACAAGCAGTCAGTACCGCAAAAATCGTCAATAGTAGTATCGTTTTAAGTCTCATAATTTTAGATTTTTATTATGTGAGGTTTAGAATGTAACTTTTACACCTACCGAATATCTCCGGATAGGAGGATAGTTATAATAACTGGCATTATAGGTAGTAGATGCTCCTACTTCGGGAGATACTCCTTGCACCTGGGTAAAATAATG
>JARKQP010000071.1 GCA_029974875.1 Mobilitalea sp. | reverse complement strand
TTGCAAATCCTGCGCCTGCAGGTGTATACCAGAGTCAGCGATGGTCCGAATATCAGCTGGCTTACAACTTCCCC
Organism: Mobilitalea sp.; assembly: GCA_029974875.1. Next base: position 1,301 of record JARKQP010000071.1, on the reverse strand, counting down.
AGCCTTGTGCCCGGTGCTATGTATAAATTAAGGCTGCATTTTGCGGAACTGCATTATTCATCTGCCGGACAAAGATTTTTCGATGTTTATCTAAACGGAACAAAAATGATTGACAGGTTTGATGTATTTGCAGCTGCAGGTGCCAAGAATAAAGCTGTTGTAAGGGAATTCTATGTAAAAGCGGATAATCTAGGCCAGATTCTGCTGCAATTGCAGGGCAGTGCGGGTACAGGAAAGGATGATAATCCGTTTATCAATGGAATAGAATTGATTCCTTCGGAGTATAAGCTTATTAATTGCGGAGGCGAGGCTGCAGGCAGCTTCAGGGAGGATATCAATTACAGCGGCGGCGGAATTCTGGCGCCAAGTCCTGCACCGGCAATCAACCTTGCAGGAGTACAGGGAGCGGCACCTCAGCAGGTATACCAGAGTGAGAGGTATGTTTCCGGCTCTATGAGCTATACAATACCTCACCTGATAGCCGGTAAATCCTATCTAGTGAGATTGCATTTTGCGGAAATATTCTATAACGCAGCCGGCCAGCGTACCTTTAATGTAAAAATCAACGGTACCCAGGTGCTTAGCAATTTTGACAAGTTTGCAGAGGCTGGAGCGATGAATAAGGCTATTGTCAAAGAATTTACAGCGACGGCCAATAATGCAGGAAAGATTCTGATAGAGTTTGCACCGGGAACGGACGGTGCACCTGACCATAATCCTACTGTAAGCGGTATTGAAATCAGACCGAATATGAATGTTGCATTAAACTGTGGAGCGGGAGAGCGGCTTCCCTTCCGTGCAGATGAATATTTTGGCGCCAGCTCGGTATTGACAACTGCTGCAACCATTGATACCAGCGGTGCAGCTAATGCCGCGCCGGCAGCAGTTTACCAGGCGGAGCGCTGGAGTACCGCCAACTTCGGTTATACCATTCCAAACCTTATACCGGGAAGAAATTATGTTGTGAGGCTGCACTTTGCAGAAATACATTACACAGCTGCAGGTCAGCGTACCTTCAGCGTTTCCGTCAATGGAACCCAGGTGCTTACGAATTTTGACAAGATAGCTGCTGCAGGAGGAGCGAACAAAGCTGTTGTAAGGGAGTTTACAGTGCCTGCGGACAGCAATGGAAACATGGTGATCAATTTTATCCGTGGAACTATAGGAGACGGTAATCCTACGGTAAGCGGTATAGAGGTATTATTGAATTAGGAATGATGCACCATTGAAAAAGGGGTTGGATATATATAAAAAAAGAGGAGGCATGTTATGAATAAGCTGTACAAAGCTTTTTTAAAAGT
>JARKQP010000067.1 GCA_029974875.1 Mobilitalea sp. | reverse complement strand
AATTGATTTTTTACGAATGAGGAATCAGCTAACCAAACCCCATACTACAATTAAGAAATGACTGATATCTTGGAAGCTAATCCATCAATAAAAGAAATAATGGGTCAAGTAAAAAGTAACGGATCATATAAAAAGGTAAAGGATTAATTGGAGGTAGGTAAGATGAGTAGGACAGCAGCTATTATAGTGGAAAGCCAGGATTATTATCGGGAGAATAAAAAGCGTATATGGCTATTAGGTATTATTATTCTAATATTTGCAGTGATTTTTTCAGTTGGGTTTATTACAAAGACAGTAACAGCCTCAAGAAACCGGGAAAGAGTTAAATTGGTAACCAGCATTGAGATTCAGAAGGGTGACACTCTATGGGGGATTGCCTCCGAGCATATGAGTGATGAATATGATAGTGTGAAGGATTACATTGATGAGATTAAGGTAAGCAACGGCTTGTTTTCCGATGAAATCCACACGGGGAATTTTTTGATTTTACCCTATTATGAGGATTTGGTATATTAACGAATTACATATTTTATCCCCACGGGAGCCTCTGCAAGAATCAGCAGAGGCTCCTGCCATATCCATACGCCGTTATCAAACAGAACCATTGTAGTATTGATCCATGGAAGATAATCTGATATAGTAGTCATACAAAAGAACGGCAGGGAGAGGATAAGACATGGGGACACGAAAATCAAATCAAATTGCTTTAAGAATCGGGCTGGTAATTATGGTTCTTGCCACATTACTGTGTTCGGGGTTCATCTATTATACGAAGCTGGGGTCACCGGTATTTCTTAGATATTGTATGGATGTAGAGCTTCCGCAGCCGGATGGGCCATCCTTTAGTCAACCCATTTTCACCCTGAATTATATTACGAACATGACCGACCAAAACAGTGTGAATGGTATTACCTTCCCGGAGGCGCCGGAGATACAGCTTATTGCTACTGAAAATGCTTATAATACTGGCATGGTATATTTTAATTCCTCTAACCAGGGTCTGGGTAGCCAGTACGGACGGTACTCCTACCGGACCATATATCTGTATCCTGGCTTTATAGATCTGGAAGGTTGGACCGGTGAAAAGGTTGTCCATAAGGCAGAGCTTCACCTAAATAACGGAGATACACTGACGGTTGATATGGGCACTATCGTGTTTTACCGTGACCAGGAAAACCAGGATGAATATCTTGGAAGCTTAAGAAGCAGCTCCACGAGTGATGGTTCTTCCAATATGAGATACCAGGTAGACCCGGACATAGAGCTGGTATCGGTAAAATCCGATTTACTGGATCAGGCAGAGGGTATTTCTTATTATAGGATTGATGGATATGATTATAAGGAATTCCCGCCGCAGCCTTACAAGAATGATGGGGTGCTTGATATAGCAATGCAGTTTGGCAGCGCTGACAACAATGCAGGGAATACCTATGATTATTATAATATCGGGCCCAAGCTATACTACAGGGATCCGGAGGGCAATATAAAATATGAACGGATATATTGTTATCCACAGGAAAAATACTTCCGTGATTATAAAGAGATGTTATTCTATCTGAACGAGAGGGGAGCTTTCTAATATGCTGAGTGGGTATAGTACAATTATCTGGGGGTTGTTTTTGGCCACCTTTCACATCAATATCGGTACATTTCCTGTTCTCCCGGCCTTTGTGGGGTGGATTATGATCGCTCATGCCATAGGTGAAATAAGAAAAGAGGTCCAGCTGGAAGCCTTTACAAAGGCAGAGCTTTTTGCGGGGTTTATGACAGTAGAGACAATACTGGCATTTGTTTTAGATATCCTGAATTACCGGAATGAATTAGCACAGCTGATAACCTTGGCTTATATGATATTGAATCTGATCTTTATCTATTATTTAATGCAGGGCAGTATTGAATATTTGGAAAGCCATGGGAAAGCCAGTGAGGCGGAGCATTATAGGGCAATTCAGTTGATTTATATCGTCCTATGTGTTATTACAGGAATCCTTGGGGGGACTTCCATTGCAACTGGGAATGGGGGCTGGAATGCTTTGGCTGGTGGAATCGGGGTGATGATGGTAATCAGCCTGATGATAGCCCTGCGCAATATTAAAAACATTGAGGTCGGGCAGACAGAGCTGCCGGAATGATGAAAGACGAATATTCTGATTTATTTCTCTTTTATTTAATTAATTTATGTATTATAATGGAATTGTATTAACAAGTAGTGATTGGGGCAATACTTCAAAATGGAATAAGACTAAGGATTGAAAGGTGCTGAACTTATATGGAGAAAACACTTGTAATCATTAAGCCGGATGCAGTAGCAAAAAAACTGGTGGGCAGAATTATATCAATCTATGAGGATAACCGTTTGGAAATTATCCATGCCCATAGGGTTTTAGCTAACAGGGAGGTATTGGAGAAGCATTACGAAGCCCACATTGGAAAGGATTTTTTTGAGGAGCTGGTTGAGTTCATGTCCTCCTCTGAAATGGTGGTCCTTATATTAGAGGGTGAGAATGTGGTTGAGATCGTGAGGGAAATTAACGGCTCTACGAATCCGGCGAAAGCCAGGCCAGGAACAATTCGCTATATGTATGGAGAGGGTCTGACAAAGAATGCAGTCCATGGCTCAGAATCCGCCGAGGTAGCCAAGAAGGAGATCGAGATCTGGAGGGATCTGATCCGGTTTGAAAGCTGACTGATATCTTATATTAAGGCATACTTATCTTGTGCTGTCTTATTTTTGTCTTGTGCTTATCTCATGTTTATCAGGTATTTAACCTCTGCAATTTTTTGCAGGGGTTTTTTTGTCCGGAGAAATATATCGATTCTTGTCGGGAGACATTCCCTATTTATTGAAACATATAAAAGTTCATGGTAAAATAAAACAAAGGGAGATTAAGGAAGAATATTTAACAGTGAGGGAAGCAGCTGAGGGCTAGGGCATCGGGAGCAGGGAATCATCCGGGGAATATACCACTGCAGCAATGCTTCAGACATGTATGCATATTCTCCCCCATCGAATTGGAGGAAAAGAGATGCACAAAAGATACGACAAATCCAATAAATATAGGTATTATTTCTCGAACAGGTTAAAAAGACAATTAGACGAAATACCGGATTATCCCTTAACCATTGTCGAGGCACCCTCTGGGTTTGGAAAAACGACAGCAGTGAGGGAATATCTAAAAAATGAGATTTCCCGGACAGCCGGTGAATATTGGTATACCTGCCTGGGGGAACCGGCTTCTACGGCGTGGATGGGAATCTGTGAGCTGTTTTCAAATGTAAATATAAAGGTGGCTGACGAGCTGAAAAGCCTTAAGCTGCCCACACAGGATATGCTGTTTTATATGAGGGCAATCTTAAGGAGCTTAAGCTGCCAGAAGGAAACCTATTTAGTGATAGATAATTATCAGCTTGTTGACTGTGATATCCACCGGGAATTGATAAGCGTATTTTCCATGCATGGAAATCCTAAGCTGCATATGATATTTATTACACAGCAGTTAGATTCCAGGCAGCAGCTTTCCGTACATAATGACAATATCCACACGATTGAAGCCTCCTCCTTTTTCTTTGACAGGGAGGGCATCGCCAGTTTATTCCGGATGGAAGGCCTGCGTCTTACTGAGGGTGAGCTGGAGAACATATTTATAAACACCCAGGGGTGGGTATCCGCCATCCGGCTGCAAATGATCAACTACAAGGAAACCGGTTCATTCCTTTGCCTGGCCGGTATCGAGCAATTGGTGGAAACAGCCATATGGGACAGGCTGGCTCCCATAGAACAGGATTTTTTGTTAAGGGTATCCGTTTTTGACAGCTTTACGGCACGCCAGGCGGTGGCAATGCTGGAATATGATATCATGCCGGAGGAAATAGAAAGGGAGTTAAGAACCAGCGATTTCATCCGGTATTTCCCGGAGAAGCGCCTGTTCATAATACACAGCATCTTATTGGACGACCTGCGGAACCGCTTCTACCATCATCAAACAGAAGAGTACCAGAGCCGTGTGTTTTATAAGGCGGGAACCGCCTGTGCTGCCATGAAGCAGTATTGCCTCGCTGCCGAGTTTTTCTATAAGGTCAGGGATTTTGATGCAATCCTGTCCTTGCCCTTCACACGCAAATATCTAGACGAACAAAAGGAGAAATGTGGGGAAGGAATGCTGGTGGCAATCGTTAGCGGGTGTCCGGAGGAGATCTTATGCAAGTACCCCTTTACCATGATTGTTTTTGGGCATCATGCGATTTTGGTGGGAGAGTGCGGGATATACAAAAAGCTGCGGGGGCTGCTCCAGCATGTAGTTGAAGAAGGGATAAATTTTACCCGGGAAGAAATCCGGAAAATAAGAGGGGAATGTATTCTTCTGGAAGCCTTGGGAAGGTTTAATGATATTTCCAAAATGCAGGAGGGCTTTAAGGCTGCATGGGAGCTTTTGGGGGATTCCTCTGATATGGCTGAAAACAGTACGCCTTGGCTGTCCGTTTTCGTTACCACTTTTGGCATGTTCTGGCGTGAATCCGGCGGGCTGGACCGGACGCTCCAGCTTATTGAAGAAACCAAACCCATATACCGCAAATTTAGCAGGGACCAGGCTGCCGGCCTTTGCTATATGGTGCAGGCGGAGGTTATGCTTGTGCGGGGAAGGGATGATGAAGCTGAGATTCTTTGCCATAAGGCTCTTTATGAAGCCCGTAGTTACCGGCAGGCAAGTATCTGCATTTTTGCGGAATTAAGCCTCGCCCGGATTTTTATCCTGCGGGGGGATGCAGAGAATTTTTTTGTTGCCGTTAGAAACATTCAGGGGTATGCAAAGGAAAATCAGGATCTATCCGTGCACCGTATGGTGGATCTGTGTATGTCGGTCATAAGCCTTATACTGGGCATCAAAGACCATGTTGCACCCTGGCTTTATGACATGGAGAGCATAAAAAAATCCCTGTATGCTCCTGTCATACCCTTCGCACAGATACTTCACCTAAGGCTCCTGCTTATGGATAAGCGGTACAACGAATTTTATGCTGTCAGCCAGATTATTTTGGAGGATCCCGGAAATCCGGGAGGCGATATAAAATATTTGATGCCGAAAGCGTACTACCTTATCTTTCTCGCGGTCGCGAAACATAATAATGGCAGTGATACGGAAGCGCTGAAGCATCTAAAGGAAGCACTTGACATAGCGCTGCCGGATCAAATCTACCTTCCCTTCGCTGACCATGAGTGTATGGTGGAATTTCTTACGGCAAATTTCATTCAACATTCTGGTGGCAGCATCCCTGCCTTAATAGATCTATGTAAGCGCCAGGGGAGGGGGGTAAGCATGATAAGGAAGGCTGCCCAGCAAAAAAAGTCACCCCTAACGCCACGGGAAAGGGAAGTCGCCCATCTGGCAAAGAACAGGATAAGCTCCAGGGAAATTGCTAATAAACTGTATATATCTGAAGCGACGGTCAAAACAATTCTCAGGAGCGTATACAGCAAGCTGGATATCCATTCAAGAAGCGAGCTTGCCTCAAAGGAATTCTAATGTTATACCCCATCGGGAATATCTGCGGAAGCTACGGGAAATCTGTCCATCAGCGCCTTACGGGGCTTAATAACATCAACGGACAAGCGGCCTATGAGCTGGAAAGAAATGCAGGGGGACAGTTTGATCCCCAGGCCGCAGGCCTATTAGTTGAAATGATTATAAGCAAGGAGAAATAAGTCTTTTTTATACCACAGAGCCAAGAGCTTATGGGAAGTTTGCCCGGAGCCCCTGGCTCTTTTTTTATCTTTTTTTCTGACATAAAGCCCTGTTTTTCACCAAAATAACCGGCGCTCATATAATAACATAGGGCAACATAATTCATTTTTTACGTGGAATGGATATATGCATTAGGGAGGATTTGCCATGAAGCTTTGCAAGTACAGACGACTAGTTGTTTTTTTAATGGATGTTATTATTATTATTTGTGTTTCAACCGCATTGTTTTACCTGCTTCCGGAATACGGGGGAGCCTTTAGGCTTCCATCCGGAACTTTTTATCTGAACGTCCTCCTGTTCCTTCTGTGCTGGAGCGTATTCCAATGGCTTTTCAAGACCTATGACAGCCTGTGGCGTTATGCCGGGAGCAAAGAATATCTGGGGCTGATGCTGGGAGGCTTAATAGCGTATCTGGTGTTTTTCCTGTCTGAGCTTTTGCTGTTTCATAGGAATGTCTTTACCTCCTTTACGCTGGCAGTTTTTTCGGTCTCTATCCTGGGCATGGTTCTTATGAGGATGTGCTACAGGCAGCTCCGGCAGGGCAGTAACCAAAGCAATGTTTCTGATAAGATCCCCCTTGCCATCATTGGCGCAGGTGATTCGGGGGTTAAGCTTTTAGAGGATTTACAGAAGAAGAAAGGGAGTCCCTACCAGACAAAATATTTTATCGATGACAGCGGGGAGAAGGTAGGGAAGAGGATCCATAATGTGGATATCAAGGGACCCATCTCCGACCTGCCACAGCTCCTTAAGGAGTTCCCTGTCAAGGTAGCGGTAATCTCCATACCCGGACTGCCGATCCAAAAGCGTAAGCTGATACTGGAGGTCTGCATACCGATGAACTGCCAGGTGCGCATCCTGCCGGATACGGCAGCCATACTGAGGGGAAAGGAACAGAACCTGTGGAACAGCGTCAGGGACATACGGATAGAGGAGCTGCTGGGCAGGGAGCAGGTATCACTGGCAGGCAAGGAGCTGAATGAGTTCCTGGATGGGAAAACCATCATGGTGACCGGTGGTGGCGGCTCCATCGGTTCGGAGCTCTGCAGACAGATCGCAAAAGCAAAAATAAGCAAGCTGGTTATTGTGGACAATTATGAGAACAACGCTTATGAGATCCAACAGGAGCTTTGGAGGAGCTATGGCAATGACCTGGATATTAAGGTGGAGATAGCCTCGGTACGGGACAGGGAAAAGGTAGACCTGCTTTTTGAGAGGCACCGGCCTAATATTATCTTTCATGCGGCTGCCCATAAGCATGTCCCGCTGATGGAGGATTGCCCGGAAGAGGCTATTTTAAATAATGTATTTGGGACCTACCATCTGGTCTGTGCGGCAGATAAGTACGGGACGGATAAGTTCGTGCTGATTTCCACGGATAAGGCTGTGAACCCTACCAATATTATGGGCGCCAGCAAACGGTTTTGCGAAATGCTGCTGCAGAGCATGAAGGAGCGGAGTAAGACAGAATATGTGGCTGTCAGGTTTGGAAATGTCCTTGGTTCAAACGGCTCCGTCATTCCCCTGTTCCAGAAGCAGATTGCCCAGGGAGGGCCGGTCACAGTTACGGATAAACGGATCGTACGCTTTTTTATGACCATTTCGGAGGCAGTACAGCTGGTGTTGCAGGCAGGTGCCATGGCGAACCAGTCGGAGATTTACGTTCTTGATATGGGGGAACCGGTCAGGATCCTGGAGCTGGCTGAAAACCTGATACGCCTGTCAGGGCGCCTGCCCTATACGGAGATCCCGGTTATTGAGACGGGACTGCGTCCGGGGGAGAAGCTGTATGAGGAGCTGCTCACCAATAAGGAAGCACTGATTGCCACGTCAAATCATAAGATATTCATTGAGAAGCAGAATAGTATCTCCGAAAGGGAAATAGAGGAGAAGCTAAAGATACTGACACAGGCATTAGAAACAAAATCATATTCCCACATGATAGCAGCAATGAAGCAGGTTGTACCAACCTATAAGGATCCGGAGGAGGTTAATAATCTGATTGATCCATAGATATATGGCCGTTAGGAGGATGGATACGTGGAATATTCTTTGACAGATGTCCTTGCGATAATGATAAAGCATTTTTTATTAATTGTATTATGTACATTTTTGGGATTTTTATCCTTTTACTTAATAAACCGTTATGTTACAGCACCAAGCTACACAGCCCATGTAAAAATGTATGTTAATCCCAATGAAGCGACAGGGGCAGGTGATTTGAACGAGCTTAATTATGCACAAAAGGTAATCACAACCTATATTAACTTTTTAAAAACCAACCGGTTCTACCAGGAGGTCGCAGAGGGCAGCGGTTTAAGCTACACTGCGGATGAAATTAAGAAGCTGACAACGATACAATCCGTTGACAATACGGAGATCTTTGAGATCAGCGTTACGACGGGCAGCCCCATGGATTCCTATCTCCTGGTAGGGACAATGCAGGAGATAGCGCCCGGTTTTATAAAAAATATTAAAAATTCCTCTGAAATCAACATTGTTGACCCAGTAATCCTGCCGGAGAGTCCCTCTGGGCCAAACATCCTGCTCAATACCCTGGTGGGTGGGATTCTGGGGCTTCTTCTGTCGGTTATGGTTTCCTTCCTATGGGAAGCCTTTAATGTCAAGATCAAGAGCAAGGAGGAGCTGGTAAAACGTTATTCAATCCCTGTCATAGGCAGAATCCCATATTATAGGCGCAGGAAGAAGAGCTTCCTTGACTTTATTCCAATACCCGTCATAGGAAAACGCAGCGCGCTCCTGGTACAGCGGCCAGATGTGAAGGAGGAAAGCAGGTTTGACGTAAATGAAGCATTTACGGAGCTAAAGACAAACATGCGCTTTACCTTATTCCGGGGAGGCTGCAAAAAAGTAGTTATTACAAGTCCCCTGCCGGAGGAGGGAAAAAGCACGACCAGCTCCAATCTGGCCATTAAGCTGGCCCAGTCCGGCGAGAGGGTGCTGCTTTTGGACTGCGATCTGAGGAAGGGAAAGATCAGCAGCTATTTTAAGCTTAGGAGCAGGCCGGGAATGAGTGATGTCCTATCAGGCCTGTTAAATGAAAAGGACGCCATACAGTACACCCCCTATGAGAAGCTCCAGGTAATTACCATGGGATCCATTCCTCCAAATCCGGCGGAGCTCCTTGGCAGTCCCCAAGTAGAGGAGCTGTTACAAAGGTTGGAGAAGAATTATGACTATATCATCATTGATTCGCCCCCGGTCAATGTGGTATCTGACGTATTAAGCCTCGCCAAGTTAGTGGATGGCGTAGCCGTTGTGGTCCGGGAAGGTGTTACCTCCCATCCCCATGTGGCAAATGCTTTGGAAAAATTCAGGCTGGCAGATGCAGTGGTATTAGGCTTTATCATAAACGGATCCGCCCAGAGCCAGAATAAACGTTCAAAATCCTATTACTACTACCAGGGCAAAAATGGTTGACCTCCATACACATATTTTACCCGGTATGGATGATGGGGCAGGGAGCGTAGGGGAAGCAGTCAGGATGTCGGAGGTCTTTTTGCAGCAGTCCGTTAATACCGTGGTATGCACCTCCCATTTTAACCCGTCGGAAATCAGCCTCCAGGATTTTGTAGATAAACGGACTGATGCCATGAAAAAAATGGGGTATTCCCGGGTGGCTCTGGTGCCTGCCAGTGAGACCTACCTGCATGAATATTTATTTCATTACCCTGATTTAAGCCAGCTATGCATCCTTCAAACGGACTATCTTTTAATCGAATTGCCCTTCACGGACAAATGGGAGGAAGCGGTCTATGGGATGGTGGAGCGTCTGATTTATTATTATCACGTGATTCCGGTCATTGCCCATATTGAACGGTATCCGGCGGTAAAAAAAGGCAGGAAGCAGATAGAGCGCTTCATCAACCAGGGATGCCTTATCCAGGTTAATGCCCACAGTATATTAAGATGGAGCTGCTGGCTCCGGGTCAAGGGCTATCTGAAGAGGGGATATGTCCATGTGATTGCAAGTGACAGCCACAATCTGGGCACACGGCCTCCACTGCTGCCCCAGGCCTATGATAAAATCAGCAGGAAATTGGGGGAGCAGTATAGCAGCCGGTTAAAAATGAACGCAGAAGCGATTATCCGTGGGGAAAGTGTGAAAAGCGTAAAAAACACGCTTACGAAGTTCTAAGGTGCCAAAAGACACACCTAAGAAGTTCCAGTGCGCCATGTGTGGCACATTTCCCACTCTGGAAGAACGCAAGAACAGTGTTCTTTCCGCTGATTCTTTGTGGCAGGGAATGGGGAGTATGGCAGCAGCGTTGGGAGACAAAAAAGTGAGGTGAGACTGTGTTTGACAACGAAACACTTCTGATTACTGGGGGAACAGTAAGCTTTGGAAATGCGGTTCTCCAGAGATTTTTAAATACAGGCATAGGAGAAATCATGATATTTTCCAGGGATTAAAAAAAGCAGTATGATATGCTGCAGATCTAT
>JARKQP010000064.1 GCA_029974875.1 Mobilitalea sp. | reverse complement strand
GGATAGCGCCATTCTCAGAATACTTACCATGATATCCGCCGGAATAGGATGCTCCATGGAGTACTTGAGCGTTCATCCCTGCCATAAGACTCCGTTTAACCCACCAGAACAGATCCTCATAATCCTGCCCATAAGTATTCCCAAACTCTGCCGCACATTCAAAGGAGTATCTATCTTTCCGCCCCAGATGGACTGCCGCGGCCATTGTTTTTTGAAAATCGATGGAAGGCCGTCCCAAGGCTTCATTTTCAGGTAAAGACACAAACAGTCCGCTGCGTTCTACCTCAACCGGCTTGTTATAGGCAACCTGGTAACGAATGCTTTTGCCGTATTTGGCAGCCATTTTCTCAAGCATGTCCAAATGGTTTTCACAATATAATTGGGTTACCGTCTCCAGATAATCGTTATTTACCATATCGGATATATAAGAGTCTTCCGTCTGATACCCCGGTATATCACAGGGAGGATAGAGATTGCTTACGCCTATAAAGGGAAGATAGGGTATCAGGGAATAACCTCTTCTTTTTTGAAACTCCTCCAATAAATTAGGCGTCCAATCCAATGCAACCTTATATTCCAGAGAATCGCAAAAGAACGATTCCATTGAAGCATAATGATGCCTTGAGAACACCTCATCCCAATAACTCTCACAGGCCTTCACTCCTGCCTCACTCAAATGATCAATCACATAATTCTGCCCTACATTAGCCTTTTGAATGGCAGGCTGCTGATAAAATGCAAATACCCTCCAGGAATTACCGTCTGTTTCCGGGAAAGTATAATCCAGGATCCCATCATCACCACTTATGTACACATAGGGCATTAAATCGATATAACTGCCTACCGACAAAATGCCGTCTCCCATTTCCTCATATGCAAATACACTTACTAATCGCTTTGTCCCCTCATCATGGATTATACGTCTTTGGGGAATTTCACCGATAAAATGGCTCCCCGGCTTCGCTGTCATTACCCCAAAAGTCAATTCACAAAGTATGGCCTCATCATCGGCAGATTGTATGGCAGGGGTAGAAATAGGCCAGCCCGGCCCATTGGTAATATCCATTGACATACCTAAGTTCTTCGTCTCATCACTGACGAGCTCTCTGATTTCATTCCACCTCTTATTTCCCCAGCCCTCTTCTCCCCTGGCTATGCCGGATAAGGATGAAACCGCACCTGATACAATTAATGATATGACC
>JARKQP010000482.1 GCA_029974875.1 Mobilitalea sp. | reverse complement strand
TGTACTTGGTAACATATTTGCCGGGTTTAGGGGTAGCCTGCCATTCCTGGTAAGGTTCCTGGACAGTGTATGGCTCCTGGACCTGTATTTGCTTGGTCACAGTTTTGTAGGTGGTCCAATTTGAAGTAGGTGAGGTTGTCTTAGAGGTTGATGTACGCGAAAGTGTTCCGCTATAGCCCTCACCATCCGAGTACCCCATACTGGAGCCTATATCTGCTGAACTGCTGTCATTGGAATATCCGTCCGAATTCCAGGTGTACGTACAGGTTCGTGATTGGGAGCCGCTTGCGGTTTTTGTCTCGGTGCGGCTTTGATAGCTGCCGAAATCCTGATTGCTGCCATTATCACTCACAGATGTCCGGGGCAAGGTTCCTGAATACCCGTTGCTGGTATAAAACAGCTTATCGGCAGGGTAAGCCTGGCCTGTATTGCTTGTCTCATTTGCAGGCTGAGAGAATACATAGGTTTTCATATCCCAATGCTCGACAACAGGCAGGATATTATGATACCTGAGGTAATTATTAAAGTCCATCCGGCTGTTTTTGACAGCATCAATTTTTTCCTGGGGCAGCCTGGCATCCGTTAAAATCAATACATCAACAGCAGGTCTTACTATAGGGGCATTAATATATAAACCGGTTTGCGGAATATAATTGTCCACCCAGAAATCCCTTGCCTTTTCAACAGCCTGTGCATCATCCTCCGTAATGTGTTCAGGTATCATATCCCCCTGAATTTTCTCCCAGGATACGATTTTCCACCTGTATTTGCCCAGCTTATCCGCAGTGAATTGGGGAAACTCATTGTTTTTAACGTTTGTCCAGGTATTTATCAATGTCTCAGGCTCATCATCATTATCCGCATCGTAATATAAAGACACATCGGTGTATGCGATTGCATCTCCATCTGTACTTACAGACTCGAAATAATAGGCTTTTATTGTTTCTCCCCGCGCTATTGATACATTGTCAAGCTCACAGATGACAGCAGGCTTTATATCCGGCTGTATCTCAAATTCCAGCACATAGGGCTCGGAGGTCCTTCCCAGTGTATTTGTCCCCTTCAAAGTGATTTTGTAAACTCCGGGTTTCTTGAAGGTGAATTCTCGCAGCATATCAGTGGCCGTACCAGTCCTGATGTCTGCATCAGTTCCTTCCTCCCCTCCTGTTCCCACAGCCTCCACAGACCAGGTATAGCTATTGATGGGATATGCTGCAATCACCTCGGGCGTATTTGCTGAAGAAGAGGTATTGGAGGCGGACATTTTTCTGTTCTGTTTGTAGCTGCCTGAGAATGCAAACTGAACCCTTGGCTTGGTGCTTAATACCCGTATCCAGCGTGATATGCTGGAAACCGCACCATCATCGGCAGTGTAGGCTATAACAATGTTTGTGAGCCTGTCATAACCGGTTTCACCAAAGGTGTAAGTCCCGCTGAAAAATGTATGGTAATCCACAGGTCTTCCGTCTACGAATACCTGCTTGTTTACTATGTCTACAGGATTTCCCGATTCATCTACGCAGGATGTATTATCTGAAGGACGGTAGTTAACTATGTCAAAAGCAGGCTCAGGCAGACGGACATTGGGGTTAATGTATTTGGGCAAAGGCATATCCCATTCTTCACCAGCTTGCGGAGGCTCGTTTTTATATCTGAATATGACCTTAACATCAGTGTGGTCTTTATCAATGGTTGCAGACCTTGTAGCAGGCTCATCCTCAGCCAAAGAATACCCTACAAATGACCTGGCAGGATATGAATAGGTGCCTGGAGGCAAGTTTTCATGTACTTCACTTGCAAGCACCGTACCGCCACATACATGCTCTTCCGTGATCCTCCCGATATTTGATTTCACCACTTCGATAGGGATTTTTACATTATATACGGCAGGTGCATTGCTGGAAAACTCAACATATGCTTTGCCGGTTTTATCCTCTTCATAAGCATTGTTGAATCTGCCCGTCACTCTTACAGGGACAGTGTATTCCCTAATCCCGGCCTTGTAATCGGAAAGGACCTTGGAGATTTTTATATCAAAGGTAAATGTTGCCTTTCCAATATTTCCGGCATTAGCCCCACTTTTAACCTGGCTGACACCATTTACATCATCAAGTCTGAAGGACCAGCTCCTGTCCCCTCCGACAAAATCCTTCCGGGTATAATAGATTGTGCTGTCCACCTGATCTTTATAGTATAAGGTATCCTCTAAGGTCCCCTCCACCTGGACCTTCAGTCTTCTTGTAGAATTCAGGTATGTTGCAGTATTCTGGCTCCCCCTGTCTGCTATCCCCTTAAGATTGCCTTCTACTACCTCTCCCTCCACTGCTATGGGAAGCCTGTCCTTTGTCTCTATGGGCTTTATAAAGGCAGTCCTATACTTATTCCTCCCTGATTCCGTACCCTTCAGCCAGAGAGTTCCCTCTCCGGGGTATGTCAATGTAGGTGCGGAGTTAATGTTGATATAGTTATAAGCATGAGCTCCACCCGCATTCTTCTTAAGGTAATCATTCCTCTGCTCACCGGTCAAGCCCTGTAAATCATTGGGGGTTTCCTTGTTTTCAAAGGTTAACGACACTTCCGAATCAAACCCTTTTGTTTTGGGATCATCCTCCCCTGTTTTGTATATGCCTTTAATGATCCAGTTGGCAAGGGTTTGCCCTGAGTGGGGTGGCGGTATGTTTCTTCTTATGTAGTAGTCATACCTATTATCCACTGCCCTATTCCATACACTCTCTGTGCCTATTTTATGTGGCATCTCCCATGGCTTATAATACCAAATGTGATTGTTTATAAAGTCTGTCTTGCCATCTACAGGAAAGTCGGGATTTGGAAATAACTTCTTATCTATATCAAAGCCATAGTTTCGGTATTCCCCTCTCTCCCCGTTCAGTAAAAAATAAGTGCCACAGCCTGTATCATCTTTTTTTGTTTTCCAATCCTTATATCCGTTTTGCCCGGGAATTCTTGAGTTGACCCCCACATCTGCAGGCTCTCCATACACTACCACACGCTTTGCCTTCCATAAACGGAAGTTGAACCCTTTTTTAGTTCCGTTGCTCAATGTGATGTATGCTTTATCCACAAACACAGGCAGCGTGTTTGATGCCGATAGTTCAGTCCAAAGCCTATAGCTTCCGTCAGGATCATTTGCAGGTGTTGCATTTACATTATAAATTCTCGGGGTGTTAAAACCATCTTCATATTTTGTATCGCTATAGTTTGAATTGATGTAGTTATCATACGAATTTGCATATGCTTTTAGAAAAGGAAAAGACGTAAAAAGCAAAATTGCCGCTATAGTAACCGCAACGATGCGTTTGGATAATTTCATAGCTCACTTCCTCCCAACCGGAACTTAACCATTTGGATATTTCTTCATGTATTCTGCCCTGGTCAGCCCACCTTTGCATGTAATGTCAATGCTTATCCCTGTATCACTCACATAATGTATCACTAAATACCTATCCTTTATTTTATACTCTTTTAAATATTCAGCACCCCCATACGATAGAACTTTATTAACATATGCCATAGCATCATCAGCTTTATCCTCAAAATAAAATTTTATAAGTTCTCCTAGTAAATCCAAATGTTTTTCCTTTGTAACTTCAGAATTAAATACCCAAGCAGTAAAACACCAGTTATTGTCAACAGGAGATCCTGTGTCATTTATATCTATTCCTAAGTCTATACCAGTCACATTAGCTGTTTCAAATTCCTCCTCACTTTCGAAAAAATTGTAACTGCCTCCTCCACCAAGAACTATCCTTTCTACATATCCTTTTGACTTATGTAAATTTTTATCTATAAAATTGATAATATGCACGCTTTCAAGAGAACCACTAGGGTATAGTTTAGAGCCATCATAAGAGCTTATATAATATTCCCCTTCCTTAATCTTAAATGCCGTTCTCTCCCTGGCATCCAGCAGCCTAATAACCACAGTGCATGCCTGTGCCCTTGTGAAGGTGCCCTGTGGGTTACATGTCTCACTGCTGCCCAAAGTGAAGTATCCCATGTAGTAAGCTCTGACAAAGGTATCCTTGTACTTATCCCCTATCCTTGCATGGTCTTTGATTCTGAATTTCATCACATTCAATTCACCCTGGTTCTCAGGCGCAGGCTCAAACATCATGGCGGCCCTGTATAAGACCTTTGACGCCTGCTCCCTGGTGATAGCCTTGGTGTAGTCCTTGAAGTCCCCATCATCAATGAGCTTATCCTTCTTAGCCTGGGCTATATAACTGTCATACCAATTTGTGCCCGGCTTCACGCTCTGTACTATTTTGTAGCCTAAAGCTAAAGTTACGGTTTTAATAAAGCCTGCCACACTCATCTCCCCGTCAGGGTTGAACCTGCCTTTTACTCCCCCTCCGATTACACCCAGTTGTGTCAGTTTACCTATGTAGTCCTTAGCCCAATGTTTCTTTGCATCACTATATTTGTTTATGCCGTCCTGGATGTCACCTGGGGACAAACCCTGGAGTTTGTCTATCAATGGCTGCATTCTCATGGCAGTGGTTGAACTTGTATTATCAACTGCTAAAGCCCCTATATTGAGCGATAAAAAAATTATAATTATTAAACCTATGGAACATATTTTTTTAAGCATTTTGTGCCTCCTAAATTGATACTGTGTTGTTATATAACCTGCAATAAAGAATCCGCATGGGAAAATAATCGGCGGAATAAGCTTGCATTTGTTGTAAATTCTTTATTGCCGCATACATTTGTCTTAAGGTATTACAAAAATATAATCAATGTTTGCCAGCGAAACCTTATCATTGTTTTTTATTTCATACTCCAGGTTGTTCTCAATCCTCAGATTATTAACAAAGGTCCCATTACGTGAATTCAAGTCCTTGATATAATAAAGCCCTTCCCTGGTGATAACCTCAGCATGGATTTTCCCTATGGCATTATTATCACAGGCATAATCCACCTGTTCCTTCAGCCTGCCGATAATAAACTGATCCTTTTCAATAAAAATCTTTTCCCTGAAACTATCCTTTCCACCCTGAAGGTAGGGCCTGGAATCCTTTACATTGCTTAAAAACTCGGTTTGGCAGTTGGAAATAGAGGTCTTTCTTTCCGATGGAACCCCATTTTTTTGATTTTGCACAACAAGCTCTTTAGATGGTTCATTTTCCCTTGAGATCAGCTTACTGCTATTCTTGCTTAAACTTTTGCTTTGATTTTCTTTATCCCTTTCCTCTGTCTTAGGATTTCGGGATAAGAGACCTCTTACAGCCAGGAAGTCAATAGCTCCCAAAACCAGAGCCGCCCCCATATATGCAGATGCCGGATCGGTTCCATCTATGCTATCTAAAACCTGTGATTTCACCAGAAGAAGTATTATAAAGGCAAGCATTATCTGCAATAAAGCTATAGCAATAACAGGTTTATTTTTATCACTTTCTTTATTTCCAGGGCCATCCTTCTGTACATCCTTAAAGCTCTGCTTGAAGGTGTTTTGATGAGGCACAAAAAGAGCTTCGCTCTTAATATCTGCTGATTGCTCTTTTGCATTTGAGATACTTGCCTCATGGGGCGCATCAAAGCTTATTTCCTTTAGCAATCTGTCAAAATCGGAAATATTGAAGCTTTCCTGCTTCACACTTCCCAATATGCGCTGCAAATAGTTATCTCCAGGGCTTTCCTCTATATCTGCCAGTTCGGTAATAAGCCTTAATACAAGCTCCTTATAACCCTTCAAATAATCTGAGTCCCTTAAAATCGGCAAA
>JARKQP010000478.1 GCA_029974875.1 Mobilitalea sp. | reverse complement strand
TAGCTATACCCTGGTTGAAGTTCCGATGAATTCCATGCTGGTTACCCTTACGGATAATCTGGATGAAAGAAATTACATAATTCAGACAAAGACGATTATTGGTGGTGCTGCAATCGTACCAATTTATATGATATGGACCTTCCTTATGAGCGAATATGTGGGGCTTCCCATCAAATATATTGCGGTGGGTTCTTCTGTAATTTTCTTTATTATGATGCTTCCGTTGAATCGTGGAGTGAAGGAGCATAATACTGTTTTGGCAAATGTGGATGAAGAAGATGGGGAACATTATTCCTTAAAGGATATGTTTAACTGTATTAAGACCAATAAATATTTAATGGTTCTTCTTCTTAGTACAATAATTACCTCCTGCCTTGCTACCGGAGGCTCCGTTGGTTTATTCGCTGCCTATTACCACTTCGGAAGCTCGCTTATCTTGGCAATACCACTATTAATTGCCTTTGTTCCTCAGATCATTGCCCAGGCCCAGACAGCAAAGTTGACAAAGAAGTATGGGAAAATAAGGATCATAGTTACCATGGGCTTGTTAGGTTCCCTGGGATTTCTGGGGATTTATTTTTCAGTCAGTTCAATCAGTTTAGTATTTGCCCTTCTCGTCCTTCAAGCACTGCCAGGTAACATATCTAATTGTGCGAAGGGATTTCTTCTTCCGGACACCATTGAGTATACCAGATACAAAACAGGCAAAGATTGTTCCGGTATCTGCTTTGCATTAAGCTCCTTCGTCACAAAACTGACGGCCGGTATTTCCTCCTCATTAGGGCTTTTCATTCTGGGCCTTTCTAATTGGATCAATGTTGAAGCGGCAAGCTTTGCCGATCTGCAGGCTCAAAACATTACACAGCCAAAGGAAGCCCTAGATGTCCTCTGGATCGTGTATGCACTCATACCTACAATCGGTACTGCAATTGGCGTAGCTGTTATGATCTTCTATCGGTTAAAGGATAAGGATGTAGAGCTCATGGCAAGATGCAATTCCGGTGAAATTACACGGGAAGAGTGCGAGGCACAGCTTTCAAGAAGTTACTAGGAATGGAATGAGATAAAGTAAATAAATGCCTGAAGCCTAATGAAATTGATGGTTTCAGGCACTTTTGAAATTAATTAACTGTTTAGCGGCATATATATCGGATTTGTATTATAATCAATCGGAATAGATGCAATACAAAATTGAGAGCCTATGTAATAATAAAAGCATACCACTGGACGGTATAATTTGATTATCAAAGGAGAGGAAGAGATGAAAAAAATAATTGCGCTGTTAACAGTTATGCTTTTATCCGTGTCATTATTGGCAGGGTGTAAGAGTACAAGCAAGGATGCGGGGAATACTACTGAGGGGACTCCATCCGTAACAGAAGCTGCAAATACGGATGAACAGACAGCAGAGAATGATGAATGGACAGGAGAAGTATCACATATCATTATGACTTACCTGACCTTAGGAACGACACCGGCGGATCTTCAGCTGGTACAGGATGCCGTAAATGAAATTTCCGTAAAAAAGATTGGTGTTGAGGTAGAATTAAAGCCGGTTTCGGCCTATGATGCTTTTTCCCAGTTTCCGCTGTGGATTGGAACGGGGGAGCAGATTGATCTGATGATGCCGCTTATGCAGGATTTGAATACCTATGTGAGCCAGGGCTTAGTACTGCCGTTGGATGACCTGATTGAGAGCAGTGCCCCTGATATTAAAAGGCTGTCAGAGGAATTCCCGCTTACAAGCTCTAATGTTGTAGATGGACAGACTTATGCAGTTATGATGGTAGCAAATATGTATGGTATTGGCGGAAGTTATCAAATTTCCAGCAAAGATCTGGAGGCATCAGGCTTTGGGTATGATCCTGAAAAAATATATACACTGGATGATCTGACCCCTTTCTTTGCTAAATTAAAAGAATTGAATCCGAAGATGTATCCGGCCGGAGTGATTACAACAGGCAGAACAGAATCAGAGTATATATATTATGGCGGAGTTGTTGATAATTTGGGTGCGACAACCGCTTCCGGAAGCTTAGATGGTAAAGATAGTACGGAGGTTGTGAATATCTATGAAACAGAAGGGTATTACAACTATTTGAAGCATTTGAGGGATTGGTACAACGCCGGCTATATATATCCGGATGCCGCAACTACGGATTCACCGATGACATCATTATTAATGTCTAGGGTATTGAATGGATTTTTTATGGTTAGTGCTCCGATTCAAAAGGTACAAAAGGGTGGTTATTTCGGTGATGATGTGGGAGAGATGCTCAGATTATGTACACCTTATGTAGGATCAACCTCCCGGGGTGGCTGGGTCGTTCCGATCACAAGCAAAGAACCAGAGGCGGCATTAAGATTCCTGAATCTTGTTTGGGCTGATTCTACAGTAAGCAACCTGCTCCAATGGGGAATCGAAGGCAAGCATTATGTGATGAAGGATGCGGAAATTGGCTTAATCGACTTCCCGGAGGGCGTGGATGCCAGTACAAGCGGATATTACAATAGCTTGGGATTATATGGCGACACACGTGATGTTTACATCTGGAGCACGAATAATACAAAGGCGCTTAATCAGGCTTATACAGAGGAAGCCATGGCTAATTCAACACAGGGAGTAGGCTTTGTCTACGATCCGACGGAAAAAGCGACGACAATCACAGCAATTCAGGCAATTCTGGCTCAGTATCTTCCGGGTCTGGAATCAGGCAGTGTTGATCTGGAGAAATACTACCCTGAATTTATCAAAGCGCTGAAGGATGTCGGTATCGATGATGTTATTGCTGATAAGCAGTCACAATTTGATGCTTGGAGATCCGGGCAATAGATAAGCAATTAAGTAGTGTGAGATACAGAATATTTCACATCCGAAACCCGTGACCTAATGGTCAAATATTCGTTAGGATGATAGAAAGGAAAGTCATACTGAGGTGGCTCATGACTTTCCTTTTTTATCGAAACAGCTGTAAAGGAAGGGATCAAATGAGGAAGAACATACAGGAAAATAATCTGCCGGCAAAAAAGAGGAAAATAAAGTGGAAAAGAATTATTCCCCTTTATATTATGATGCTGCCGGGAATGCTTTATTTTCTTATCAATAATTTTTTACCGATGGCAGGGATAACCATTGCCTTTCGCAAGATTAATTATCAGCTGGGGATATGGAGGAGCCCTTGGAATGGCTTTGAAAACTTTAAGTTTTTATTTGCTTCAGGTTCCGTTGATGTAATGATCAGAAACACGATCTTATATAATATTGTGTTTATCGTGTTGGGCACTGTAATTGCCATAACCGTTGCGATCTTGTTAAATGAAATTCGTTTAAAGTTTGCCAGCAGATTATATCAGACGCTGATACTCCTGCCCTATCTGATGTCCATGGTAGTAGTGAGCTATCTGGTTTATGCATTTTTGAGCGGGGAAACAGGTTATGTGAATAAGGTTATATTGCCTGCCCTGGGAATCGATAAGACAATTTCATTTTATCAGGAGCAAGTATATTGGCCATTTATCCTGGTGCTCGTGAATATATGGAAAAGTGTTGGCTTTAGCATGATTATATATTTAGCTGCCGTCATAGGGATCAGCAATGAATATTATGAAGCTGCGAAGGTTGACAGGGCAAGCAGATGGCAGCAAATCAGGCATATAACGCTTCCCTGCCTGCTTCCTACCGTAATTACGATGTTTATCCTAAGCGTCAGCAAGATGTTCTATTCTGATTTCGGCCTTTTCTATCAGGTGCCAAAAAACTCGGGAGCTTTATATCCTGTAACACAGACAATCGATACTTATGTATTTAATGCCTTGATGAATCAAAATAATATTGGTTTGTCTTCAGCGGCGGGATTCCTTCAGGCTGTTGTCGGATGCATCCTGGTTGTTGCCGCAAATGCATTGATCCGTAAGCTTAGCAAAGAAAACGCAATGTTTTAAAGGAGGGTTAGAAAATGGGAGGAATTATGTCAAGGCAAGAGAAGGTGATGCAGGTGATTGCCCATACTGTAATGATATTATTATCACTGGCCGCCATCTTGCCATTCTGGTTATTGATTGCAGCATCCTTTTCTGATTCTAATTATGCAGTTGCGGAAGGATATCGCTTTTTCCCAAAGGAGCTTAGTACGGATGCATATACGTTCATACTAAAACAGTGGGATCAGATTGGCCGTGCGTATTTGGTCACTATCGTAGTTACAGTGGTTGGTACCTTTTTTTCTATTTTAATTGTATCCATGCTATCCTTTGGCCTCAGCCAAAAGGGAGTGCCTGGCAGTAAGGTTATTTTTGGTTTAATACTCATCACAATGTTATTTTCCGGTGGAATTGTTCCACAGTATATGATTTATAATAATATACTCCATATTAAGAACACGCTTTTTGGTTTGTTGATTCCCAATTTGCTATTGAATGGATTCACCGTTGTTCTGGTGAGGAACTATTTCCAGCAAAATATCCCCGGAGAGCTGCTGGAAGCTGCGGAGATCGATGGAGCCGGACAGTTCCTGATCTATTTTAAATTAATACTTCCTCTTTCAACGCCTATTCTGGCTACCGTAGGGTTAATGGAAGCTATCATGTATTGGAATGACTGGACAAATGGCTTGTATTATATAACGAATGAAAAATTATATAGCATGCAGCAGCTTTTAAATGCGATGAATAATAATATTAAGTTTATGACAAATAATGCGAAGGATTTTGTAGGAGTTGACCTGAGCTCGCTTCCTACTGCTACCATGAGGTTGGCCATAGCAGTGATAGCCATAGTGCCGATCATGCTTGCATATCCATTCTTTCAGAAGTATTTTGCAAAGGGTATCACCATGGGGGCTGTGAAAGGGTAATTGTAACATATCGCGATGTAGATAAATGTTCTAATTCAGTTTAAGGTATAAGAAAGGTTGATGGAACCTTTCCTTTTTACTGTTTGGAATTATGTGGAAAAGGGTATTGCCTATAACCACGATTGTATGATATTTGAACAATATAAAATGATTACAAGGCTCTGAAATACGGATATGATTAAAATAAGCATAGAAATTGAGTTCTGGGGATCATTGCAATGAAATTAGGAGGTAAATATGGAAATGGAAATAAACAGCTTAGAAATTACAAATAAAAATATGACAAGAACTCTGGCCAGAGAAGGAATTGTCTTACTGGAGAATGACGGAGTACTTCCCTTTATAGAAGAAGTTAAGAAAATTGCATTATTTGGTCGGGGAGCCAGAAAAACCGTCAAAGGAGGCACCGGATCCGGGGATGTTAATGTACGTGATTTTGTCAGCATTGAACAGGGATTGCAGCATGCAGGGTATGAGATAGTTACGGAACAATGGCTGGATGCCTATGATAACTCTTTGGAGGACACAAGGCAAACTTATGATAAAAAGCTCAGGGAATATTCTGCCCAAAAGGGAATTATGGCAGGTGTCCTGTATATGATGGGCAATCCAATGGTAGAACCGGATTTTCCAAAGCTGGAGGCATATGAGCTTGGGACATGTTCAGCAGATGCGGCTGTCTATGTATTAACCAGGAATTCCGGAGAGGGTGCAGATAGGAAGCTGGAAGCCGGGGACTATTATCTCACCGCCCAGGAGCTATCCGATATCCGCCTCCTGGCAGAGCATTATGAAAATACGGTTTTACTGCTCAATGTCAGCGGCGTCATTGATATAAAAGAGATCAAAGAAATATCCGGTATTAATGCCATTGTATATATCAGTCAGGGTGGAAGTGCCTTCGGAGATGCGGTAGCGGATGTTTTATCGGGGAAAGAGACCCCTTCCGCAAAGCTGACCACAACCTGGGCTGTTAACTATGAGGATTACCCAGGTGGCTCAGAGTTTGCAGGAATAAATAGGGATGAGGATGATTCCTATTACCGGGAAGATATTTTTGTAGGCTACCGCTACTTTGATACGGTTGGAATTGCACCCATGTATCCATTCGGCTATGGCGGCTCTTATACTGATTTTTCGGTCGAAACGAAAAAAGTATTTGTTGAGCGTGGGCAGATATGCATAGAAGTTGAGGTTCAAAATATTGGAAAGCATTATTCCGGAAAGGAAGTTGTACAGGTGTATACCGGCTCACCGGAGGGGAGCATCAGGAAGCCTTACCAGGAGCTTCGGGCTTTTGCCAAAACAAGCAGACTTTTACCAGGAGAAAAAGAAATAATTCATCTGGAATTTGCCCCAGGGCAGATGGCATCTTACGATGAAAGGACATCTGCCTATGTATTGGAGGCAGGGGATTATCGAATCTACGTGGGAAACAGCTCGCGTAATACAAAGCCGGTGGCAATCGTATCCCTGGACAAGAACATCGTTACCGAGCAATGCAAGCATCTTTTTGGAGAGGAAAGCTTTGTTGTTTTGAATATCGAGCGCGCGGCTGCCCCTAAGGAACACATGGAAAAATCAATCCCTCGGATTCGGTTGGACGCAAAGGATATCGAGAACAGAAAACATAGCTATGGGAAAGAACGTATAAGGATCAGCGCTCCTAAGCTGGACAGGAGGATTACCCTGGAGGATGTACAGAACCATGCCGCAACTTTGGAGGAGCTTGTGGGGCAGCTTGATACAGAGGAATTGGTCAGACTCTGTGTGGGTGGTGCCCGTGTAAGTGCAAAGGATTTCAGCGTGGTTGGAAATGCTTCGGATACAATTCCAGGTGCCGCAGGGAATACCACGAAGCAGCTGCTGGACAGCAGAGGCATCCCTTCCCTGCTGATGGCGGACGGGCCGGCTGGAATCCGCGTAAATCCTAAATATTATGAAAAAGATGGAGAATATTTTACCCATATGGCGGAGGATCCGATTTTTGGAAAGCTACTGCCGGAGGAAGCACTGCAAATGGATTTACCGGAAGCCAAGGTGTGTTACCAGTATTGCACGGCAGTCCCGGTTGCGACCATGCTGGCTCAATCCTGGAACCTGGATTTGTTAAAGGCCGCAGGAGAATTAGTAAGGAGTGAGATGGAGGAGCTTAAAATCGATCTTTGGCTGGCTCCGGGAATGAATATCCAAAGAAATCCGCTGGGCGGACGCAATTTTGAGTATTATTCGGAGGATCCCTATATCTCGGGACGCTGTGCGGCTGCAATTACAATTGGAGTACAGCTGGAGAACAGGGACTATGGGACAACCATTAAGCATCTCGCAGCCAACAGTCAGGAGACGAACCGCAATTATAACAACATCCATGTGAGCGAGCGGGCGTTGCGTGAAATCTACCTAAAAGGCTTTGAAATCTGCATTAAGGAAGCCCATCCACTGGCTGCCATGACCTCCGTTAATCTGATTAACGGAATCCATGCAGCGAATCATTTCGATATGCTGTCCTGCATTCTACGGGATGAATGGGGATTTGATGGTCTGGTAATGACGGATTGGGGAACCACCAGCGCCTTTGGAGTTGACCTCTCCACCAAGAAATACGGCTGTTCCACTTCGGAAGGCTGTATTCAGGCAGGAAATGATCTGATCATGCCCGGAACACAGGCGGATGAAGACCGGTTATGGAAGGCTGTAGAAGAAGGGGTATTGGATATTGCAGATTTGCAGTGGTGTGCACAACATATACTGGGAGTCACCCTAGAAATACTGAATGGAAGGAAATGAGGAATGAAAGTCTACGATGTGAAAATAAACGGGATGGGAAACCCAATGGGCTATTCCTTCTCCCAATTGGTTTGCTCATGGAAGGTCAGAGATGCAGAAGGAAACGTGCAGAAAAACGCCAAGATTGAAGTTAGTATAGAGGAAGCTTTTACTACCTTAGTATATAAAAAAGATGGCAAAAGCCTAAACAGCATTGCAGAGACCCTTGACATAGAGCTGGAACCATATACACGGTACTATATTCGTGTAACTGTGGCAACAGATGCAGGAGAATCCGCAGTCAGCGATATCTGTTATTTTGAAACGGCGAAGCTGGAGGAGCCATGGCTTGGAATATGGATTGGAATGCAGGAGGATGGGTTCCATCCGGTGTTCCGAAAGGGTTTTTCCGTAGATGGGCCGGTGAAGAATGCAAGGCTCTATGTGACAGGTCTTGGATTATTTGAAGCCTATATGAATGGAGGGAAGGCTGGAGCTGACCTGCTGGCCCCCTTTGTCAATGACTATGGGAATGGCATTCAGTATTGTACCTACGATATTACGGAGCAATTGATACCGGCGGGAGAAAACCAGATACAGATTCTCCTGGGCAATGGGTGGTATAAGGGCACCTTTGGGCTGGGAAGAATCAAGGATCCAAAGAAAAGGTTCGGTTGTATTGCAGAAATCCGCATCACATATCAGGACGGTAGCGTGAAGATCATTGGAACAGATGAGACCTGGAGCTACCAGGGCAGCTTTTTGGAAGAAACAGATATCTATGATGGGGAAATACAGGATTATCTAAAATGGGAAGGGATAGAAAACCCTTGGCTGCAGGCGGCGATACAGGAGGCACCATTCCCGGTGGTTGAACGTTATTCGCTGCCGCTACGTGAGATGGAGGCCATTCCAGTAAAGGAAATGCTCAGGACTCCGGCAGGGGAGATTGTACTTGATCTGGGGCAGAACTTTGCCGGCTATCTTCAGTGCTCTCAGCAGATTCCTAAGGGTGCTACAATGACCCTGGAATTTGGAGAAATCCTGCAGGACGGCAATTTCTATAGGGATAATTATCGTGGGGCAAAATCCAGATTTATTTATACCTCGGATGGGGGAGAAAGAGTAATCCGTCCCTACTTTACCTTTTTTGGCTTCCGCTATGTTAAGGTGAGTGGGCTAATGTCAGTAGATCCGGGGTGCTTTACCGGACGGGCGGTTTATTCCGAGCTAGAGCAAACCGGCTGCCTTGAGACGGGGAATGAGAAGGTTAACCAGCTGATTTCCAATACGATGTGGGGATTAAAATCTAATTTCATGGACATTCCGACGGACTGTCCCCAGAGGGATGAACGGCTGGGCTGGACTGGAGATGCGCAGGTTTTTTGCAGGACTGCCGGATACCTTATGGATACAAAGGCATTTTACCTGAAGTTCTTAAAGGATCTGAGGTATGACCAGATCCGCAACCAGGGGAAGGTGGCAATGTACCTGCCCAATACGGTACCGGGGCTGACCTCCAGTGTGTGGGGGGATATTGCAACCTTTTTGCCATCTATGCTTTAT
>JARKQP010000464.1 GCA_029974875.1 Mobilitalea sp. | reverse complement strand
ACGACCAGGAGGAATTATACCTGGGGGATAGTTAAAATATTATCGGAAGTTATATTTAGCTATTCCGAATGATTATGCGAAAAGGGTGAAAGAAAAACAAAGAATAAACGAAGGGAGGCCCGGGTCTATGCCAGCACTTTCATGGCAATTTGTGCAGTAAACGGCATGGACGTAAGTATATGGACAAGAAGATTGTATTAATTGATGGGCACAGCATCTTAAACAGGGCGTTCTACGGGCTGCCTGACCTGACAACATCAAAGGGGGAGCATACGAATGCAGTCCTTGGATTTATTAATATTATGCTCAAGATTCTGGAGGAGGAAAAGCCGGATTACCTTACAGTGGCTTTTGACCTGCACCACCCGACCTTCCGCCATGAGATGTTTGCGGAATATAAGGGAACCCGCAAAGGGATGCCGGAGGAGTTAAGGGAACAGGTGCCCCTGATGAAGGAAGTGCTTAAGGCGATGAATGTCACCGTGCTTGAAAAGCCGGGCTTTGAAGCGGATGATATTCTGGGAACCTTGGCTACCAAGGCAGAGAAGGAAGGAAATTATGTGTCCCTGGTTTCCGGGGACAGGGATCTATTGCAGCTGGCCTCGGAGAAGATCAAGATCCGTATCCCGAAAACGAAGAGGACCGGAACTGAGATTGAGGATTATCTGGCCGTGGATGTGCAGGAGAAGTATAATGTAACCCCTGTCCAGTTCATTGATTTAAAGGGGCTGATGGGGGATACCTCGGATAATATCCCGGGAGTGCCGGGCATCGGGGAAAAGACGGCAAGTAAATTAATAGATGCCTATAAATCCATCGAAAATATCTATGAGCATATCGACGAGCTGACACCCGGCAAGGTAACGAATGCCCTTAAAGATAATAAGGAGCTGGCATTTCTTTCAAAGAAGCTTGCGACTATTTGTGTGGACTGTGAGCTGGAATTTAAGATAGAAGAGGCGACCATCGATAACCTGTACAATGAAGAGGTTTACCAGTTATTCAAGCGTCTGGAATTCAAAAACCTGCTTTCCAGGTTCCAGGCCATGGAAGCAAAGTCTTCCACGGAAGTGAAGCATTCCGCCAGTGGAACCGAGGGCTTTCAGCTGGTAGAGGATTTTGGTGCTGCAGAGCAGATTTTTGCGGGCATGTCTGAAAAGGATACCCACGCAGGCCTTCAGATGGTACATGAGAATGGTAAGCTCCTTGGTGTAGCTGTCTGCGCGGAAGCGAAGCATCCAGGGGAAGAAGGACGGGTCAGCTTCATTAAATGTGGGGGGTTCATGACCTCTGAATACTTAAGGGATAGGGCCACGCAGGTTGTGAAGAAGGGAGCCTGTGTATCTGTAATCGGGCTTAAGGAGCAGCTGGACTTTTTATCCGTAAATGAAAAGGACAATCTTTTTGACGCTGCTATAGCAGCATACCTGCTCAATCCACTTACGGATACCTACCATTATGACGACATTGCAAGGGATTATCTTGCCATGGCTGTTCCATCCAGGGACGAGCTATTAGGGAAGGATACCCTGGAGAAGGCGATGGAAGAGAAGCCGGAGGCATTTTTATACTATGTATGCTATAGTGCCTACATTGCGTTCCTTGCGCTGGAGAAGCTGCGGGATTTGTTGCTGGATGCGGGAATGCAGCAGCTGTTCGAGACCATTGAGATGCCATTGGTGTATACCCTCTATGATATGGAGGTCAGGGGAATCCGTGTAAACAGGGGGGCGTTAAAGGAATATGGCGATAGCCTCCAGACCGGCATCATAAAGCTGGAAAAGGACATATACGATCTGGTTGGCGAGGAATTTAATATTAACTCACCAAAGCAGCTGGGTGTAATCCTGTTCGAGAAGCTGCGCCTGCCCTTTGGAAAGAAAACAAAGACGGGTTATTCCACCTCAGCCGATATTCTGGAAAAGCTGGAATCCGAGCACCCGGTGGTTAGAATGATCCTGGAATACCGCCAGCTGACAAAATTAAAATCAACCTATGCGGATGGTTTGGCTGTTTATATCAAGGAAGACAACCGTATCCATGGCCGTTTCCATCAGACCATAGCGGCGACAGGCCGGATCAGCAGCACGGATCCGAACCTGCAGAACATACCGATCAGGATGGAGCTTGGGAGACAGATCAGGAAGGTGTTCATCCCGGAGGAAGGCTATGTCTTCCTGGATGCGGATTATTCCCAGATCGAGCTTCGCGTGCTTGCCCATATGTCAGGTGATGAAAGGCTGATTAATGCTTACCGGGAGGCAAAGGATATCCACCGGATCACCGCCTCCGAGGTGTTCCATATCCCCTTTGATGAGGTTACTCCCTTCCAGCGAAGCAGTGCGAAGGCTGTTAACTTCGGCATTGTATATGGCATCAGCTCCTTCGGCTTAGGCCAGGATCTCGGGATTACAAGGAAGGAAGCGGAACGCTATATTGGAAAATATTTTGAAACCTACCCCAAGGTAAAGGAATATCTGGACTGTCTGGTCAAGGATGCAAAGGAAAAGGGTTATTCTGCTACCTTATTTGGTAGAAGGAGGCCGATCCCGGAGCTTGCGAACAGTAATTTTATGACCCGTTCCTTTGGTGAAAGGGTTGCGATGAATGCCCCGATTCAGGGAACGGCGGCTGATATCATTAAGATAGCCATGATCCGGGTCAATGAGAAGCTGAAGGCGGAGAAATTCCGTTCAAGGCTGATCCTGCAGGTGCACGATGAATTATTAGTTGAGGCACATAAGGATGAAGTGGGGCAGGTGGCTAAAATCATGGTGGAAGAGATGCAGGGAGCAGCAGAGCTGTCGGTGCTGTTGGAGGCAGAGGTGAAGGAAGGCGTCAACTGGTTTGAGGCAAAGTAAGCAGTAAAATAAGGAATATAAAGAATGAAATAAAATAGTGAAATAAAATAACAAAATAGAATGAAGCCGTGGGAATAGAGCAGGTGCAAGAAGCGCCCATTGCTTATTATAAATGAATCGGCAGGCGGATTCGTCCGGTATTTAGAGTACCAGGAGACTCTTTACGTGCGGTTGGCAGAAAATTGGCCATAAAGCTGCGTATACAGGAGGTTCAGGGAATACTCATATATATAAAGGAGGGTGCGCATGAAAGTGATAGGCTTAACAGGGGGGATTGGCGGCGGCAAATCCCTCGTTGCCAATATATTAAGGGATAAATATAAGGCCTATATTCTGGATACCGATAGTATCGCAAAGGCTCAGATGGAGCCGGGTGGCGCCAGCTATCAGGAAGTGGTGGCTTATATTGGGGATGGTATTTTAGGCCCGGATGGAAGGATTGACCGTGCCAAGCTTGCTTCCGTCATATTTGATGATATGGAAAAGCGGCTTAAAATTAATGAGATCACACATCCAAAGGTCTTGGAACAGGTGAAGGACGAGATTCAGGAGATGAAAGATAAGGGGACGGTTCCCTATCTTGTGGTGGAAACAGCGCTGATGATCGAGGCGGGCTATGATTATATCTGTGATGAGGTCTGGTATGTATATGCGCCGGAAGAAGAAAGAAGGAAACGTCTGAAACGTGCCCGTAATTATTCCGATGAGAAGATAGACACCATCTTCCAAAACCAAAGTAAGGAGGAGGCCTTCCGTAAGACCTTTTCTAAAGTAGTTGAAAATATCGGGGATGTCAGCCTTTTAGAGGAACAGGTAGCAGCGCTGCTTCAGGATGAATGAAGCAATAAGGAAATGCGTACAGGCATTCTGGAGCAATACGGAGAAGGGCTGGCAGAGATGTAATAAGGGATTTTTTCTTGACAAAAACAAAAAAATGAGAGATACTCATTTAGATATTGATTAGCATTGGAATAGATACCGTATTACGGTATAACGGAGAATTTTACTATGAAATTATGCAGTATTGCAAGCGGCAGCAGTGGAAACTGCATCTATGTCGGCAGCGGAAATACCAATCTATTAGTGGATGCGGGGATCAGTGCGAAGCGTATTGAATGCGGGCTGGATGAGATTGAGATTAAGCCGGATACGCTCCAGGCAATTCTGGTTACCCATGAGCATACGGATCATATCGCAGGGCTTGGTGTACTGGCACGGAAATACCATATTCCGATTTATGCAACCTATGAGACCGTATTGGCGCTCCAGAGGATGAAGAGCCTGGGTTCGGTGGATAAGGACTTATATCGCTGCGTTAGGCCGGATGAGGAATTCTATATTAACGATATTCTGGTGGAGCCCTTTTCCACCTCCCATGATGCCGCAGGTCCGGCATGCTATACCCTGAAGGCGGAAGGACATAAGGTTGGGATTGCCACAGACCTGGGAATGTATGATGATTATATCCTGTCCAAGCTGGAAAACTCTGAGATTTTATATGTCGAGGCGAACCATGATGTAAATATGCTTATGGTTGGGAAATACCCTTATTACTTAAAGCAGAGGATACTGGGCAACCGTGGGCATCTGTCAAATGATACCTCTGCCGATATGATCAGCAAATTAATCCATCCAAGGCTGCAGTCAGTTTTGCTGGCTCATTTAAGCAAGGAAAATAATTATGAGGAGCTGGCTTATGAAACCGTATGCTGTGAGCTGCAAAGCAGGGGATGTAATTTCCCGGCAGACCAGATCAGCGTGGCACACCGGGAGCAGCCGTCCAGGATCGTTATGGTCCAGGGATAGAATAGCATAACAGGAAAAGAGAACATATCAAGAATTATTTTAATACATAGAGGGATAGACCGGTGGGAAAATCCTATTTATAAAAGGATTAGGAGGCGATTCGTATGAAAAAAACAGTGATTACCGTAGTTGGTAAGGATACCGTAGGGATTATAGCGAAGGTTTGTACTTATCTTGCAGAGAACAGGATTAATATATTGGATATTTCACAGACGATTGTATCAGGATATTTCAATATGATGATGATCGTTGACATGACCGATATTGCAATGGAATTTGACACTATTTCCGAGGAGCTAGAAAAGCTGGGCGAGGAGATCGGGGTTATCATCAAGGCGCAGAGGGAAGACATCTTCGATATGATGCACAGGATATAGGTAAAAAATTGCAGTACCAGGGGAGGCAGGCTTATGATTAATATAAATGAAGTCATCGAAACCAATAAGATGATTGAACAGGAAAATCTTGATGTCCGGACGATTACACTCGGTATCAGTCTCTTGGACTGTGCAGACCCGGATCTTAAGGAACTGAACCGTAAAATATATGATAAGATTACCAGGGTCGCGAAGGATCTGGTGGCAACCGGTGATAAGATCCAGAGGGAATATGGTATTCCGATTGTCAATAAGAGGATATCCGTAACACCGATTTCCTTAGTGGGTGCCCCGGCTTGCAGGACACCGGAGGATTATGTGACGATTGCAGGCACATTGGACAAGGCGGCAAAGACTGTGGGTGTAAACTTTATCGGCGGATATTCTGCCCTGGTAAGCAAAGCCATGACCCAGAGTGATGAGCTTTTGATAAAATCAATACCCCTGGCGCTTAGCCAGACCGAGCGTGTATGCAGCTCCGTAAATGTGGGCTCCACGAAAACGGGAATTGATATGAACGCGGTTAAGCTGCTTGGGGAAATTATCCTAAGCACGGCAGAGCATACGAAGGATAGGGATTCCATCGGATGTGCCAAGCTGGTGGTATTTTGTAATGCCCCGGATGACAATCCCTTTATGGCAGGTGCCTTCCACGGAGTGACGGAAGGGGACGCGGTCATTAATGTGGGTGTCAGCGGACCCGGTGTAGTAAAGAAGGCATTGGAAAGCGTCCGTGGGGCGGACTTTGAAACCCTCTGCGAGACAATCAAAAAGACGGCCTTTAAAATAACCCGTGTAGGGCAGCTGGTGGCACAGGAGGCCTCCAGGCTGATGGATATCCCATTTGGCATCATTGACCTGTCCCTGGCGCCAACTCCGGCAGTGGGTGACAGCGTAGCCGAAATCCTGGAGGAAATTGGACTGGAGTACGTTGGCGCTCCGGGTACGACAGCGGCTCTGGCACTGTTAAATGACCAGGTGAAGAAGGGGGGCGTCATGGCATCCTCCTATGTGGGCGGACTGAGCGGTGCATTTATCCCCGTCAGCGAGGATCAGGGCATGATTGATGCGGTAGAGGCCGGTGCCTTAACGCTTGAGAAGCTGGAGGCAATGACCTGCGTCTGCTCCGTCGGTCTTGATATGATAGCAATTCCAGGGGATACAGAAGCGTCAACCATCTCAGGCCTGATTGCGGATGAAATGGCAATCGGAATGATTAACCAGAAGACGACGGCTGTCCGTATCATCCCGGTCATTGGCAAGAGTGTGGGTGAGCGCGTAGAGTTTGGCGGGTTACTCGGCTATGCTCCTGTAATGAAGGTGAGCCCCTTTAGCTGTGTGGATTTCATAAACCGGGGCGGCAGGATTCCGGCTCCGATCCATAGCTTTAAAAATTAATTTATGGCCTGAATAGGCCATATTAAGAAAACTATTGAAAATGATTGCCATTTTGATGTATATTTATGGAATAAAGTATTAGAATAACAAATGTAAAAAATTAACTTGAACAGAGTCGGGAGTCATGTCGTCTAATGTTATGAAGTACAATAACGGGAAGAGATTGATTCTCGGTTCTTTCATGCATTTTGGATACTGATTAAAAGTAGAAAGGCATGTGTAATTTATGGAAAAGAGCTTGGAGCAGTTAGATTATAAGGGAATATTGCAGTATTTTAGTGAAATTTCGGCGATACCGAGGGGGTCGGGAAATGAAAAGGCAGTCAGTGACTACCTGGCAGCCTTTGCAAAGGACCGTCAGCTGGAGTACACGCAGGATGAGGCGAAGAATGTAGTTATAATTAAACCGGCAACTCCCGGATATGAAGAGGAATCTGCCATCATCCTCCAGGGGCATATGGACATGGTCTGTGAAAAGCGCAAGGAAGGAACCCACGATTTTTTAAAGGATGGAATTAAGCTGATTGTTGACGGCGATTATATCCATGCAGACGGTACTACGCTGGGTGCAGACAATGGTGTTGCAGTTGCTTATATTATGGCGGTGCTTTCTGACAAGACTCTCCAGCATCCAAGGATTGAAGCTATTATAACGACGGATGAAGAGGTCGGAATGCATGGGGCAAAGGCTCTCGACCTGTCAATGCTCCAGGGAAAATATATGATCAATCTGGACTCTGAGGAGGAAGGCTATCTGCTTTGCAGCTGTGCCGGAGGCCTGACGGGAACCAGTACCTTTCCTTTAAAAAGGATGGAGGCTTCGGGAAAAAAGCTAAAGATTAGCATCGGAGGGCTGATTGGCGGCCATTCCGGTATCGATATCGTTAATAACAGGACGAATGCTACGAAGCTGCTGGGCAGGCTGCTGTTTGACCTTCGTGAGACCAGCTCCTACGAACTGGTTGATATGCTTGGGGGCTTTAAGGATAATGTAATCCCAAGGGAAGCCCATGCAGAGCTTCTGGTTTTGGAAGACGCATCCGGTGGCCTGGAGCACGTAAAGAAGAACATTGAAGCGATTATGGCGATTTACCAGAAGGAGCTGGCAGCAAGTGAGCCAGGCTTAAATTACCAGTTGGAGGAGCAGGGAGAAGGAACCTTCCAGGTAATCCATCCCGTATCCTTTGAAAAAATGCTGTTTATGCTGGTCAATATGCCGGACGGTGTCCAGGTGATGAGCGGGAATATCGAGGGACTGGTAGAAAGCTCCTTGAACATGGGTATCTTCCATACGGAAGAGGACAAGGTAGAGCTGCTTACCTCCATACGCAGCTCCAGCAGCAATTATAAGTATTTCATCAGCAATAAGCTGAACTACATGACCAGCTTTTTGGGCGGGGATTATGTAGTCCGCTGGGAATATCCGGCCTGGGAATTTAAAAAGGATTCCAAGCTTCAGGAGCATTTCCAGAAAATCAGCCGTGAATTCTATGGGAAAGAAATGAAAGTGGAAGCAATCCACGCAGGTCTGGAATGCGGCTTGATTTTTGAAAAAATGCCAGGCATTGACATTGTGTCAATCGGTCCTGACATCAGCAGTGTGCATACAATAGAGGAAAGGATGAGTATTTCATCTACCATCCGCGTATATCAATTTCTTGAGAAGATATTAAGTGAGAAAATTGGAGCATGATAAGGTTTAATAAGGTTGAATAACAGGAGAAGAGATGATGGAAGAAGAAAGAGTAAATCCTACGAAGGAGAATAATGAGGACGCATTGGTCCAGGCCGACTTTTCAAAGGAGGTAGGCGTGGAAGAAGAGGTTGAGGAGCAATTACTCAGCATTAATGCTGACCTGGCAAAGAGCATAAGCGATGAAATGGAT
>JARKQP010000451.1 GCA_029974875.1 Mobilitalea sp. | reverse complement strand
CCGTAGTGTCTGGCCATCCCTTCCACCCCACGGCCCCCACGGTTCCCCCCGGTCTGCACAAAAGCATGGTGTTCTGGTCTCAAACTAGTCAGGATTTCCCCTGTCCGAAACTTCTTGATTCTCGAGGGAATATCCAGATATTTCGCTTGCAGGATATGTCCCGGCAAATCCGATAAAGGGAAGGTAGGGAAGGATGGAGTATCCCCTTCTTTTCTGGAATTCTTCAGGAAACCTTAAAGTCCATTCCATACTGGTATGGTATTCCAGGGAATCACAGAAGAAGGATTCCATCGATGGATAGTTGTTATACTTCTTTAGAACCGGCTCCCAGTATTCTTCACAGGCCAAAACCCCCGCTTTACTTAAATGATCGACCACATAATACTGTCCCACACCTGTCTTTTGTACTGCCGGCTGGCTGTAAAAGGCAAAGATTAACCACTGGCAGCACTTCCCTGCCTCGGGCAGGCTGACATCAAGCGTCGCTTCATCGTCCGAGCCGGTAAGGGAAGCACTTAAATCCACATAGGAATTTTGAATCAGCTTACCCTCTTCATTCTCAAGGTAAGCCATAACATGTACAATACTTGGTGTTCCTTCTTCATGCTGTGTCTTTCGCTCCGGCACCTTGCCACAATAACGCCCATCCTTGGGACACTTCAGGACACCGTAGGTCAATTCACGAAGGGCAGCCGGGTCATCCGCTGTTTTTACCGTTGGCATGGAGACCGGCCATATGGGGCCATTTGCGAGATCCATAGTCATGCCAAGCTCTTTCGTGGTGTCCGCAATGATTTCAATCATACGGTTCCAGTGTTCTGTTCCCCAGCCGTCTTCCCCGGTTGCAATCTCCGGAGGTGTCGCCAGCAATGCTACAACTTCTACTCCGCCAAAGCCCCGCTCGTGTAATAAGGTTAATTCTTTTCTTAGATCCTCTTCCTCCATAGCCGCTGCCGGCACCCAGAACCTGATCTTAGGCCGTGCCTCATTTGGGATGTTGTCCCACTCTGTTAATCGAATTCCCTTCTTCATACTCTTTCCATTGCCTCCTCCGTCTTTTCTTATGATCCATCATTCTTTTCTTATGATTTGCTATGCTTTTTTAACTCAAATCCCTGTCCCTACCCCTTAACCGCCCCAAGCGTA
The DNA here is from genome assembly GCA_029974875.1 of Mobilitalea sp. The sequence continues at coordinate 1,056 of JARKQP010000451.1, read as the reverse complement.
ATCCCCTTCGCAAAATATTTCTGGAAAAATGGGTAAATACACAAAATTGGAAGGATTGCCACAACTGCGATTGCCATCCGGATGGTCACACTCGGAAGGGTTAACATATCTGAGCTTGTTAATTTCGTGGCATTATTAACTAGAAACTGTATATTCATACTCAGCTGGTTCAGAAACTGCTGAATACTATACAGCTTGGTGTCGGATACATAATACAGTCCATTATTCCAGTCATTCCAATATGATACCGCAGACATCAGGCCCACCGTGGCCAGGATTGGGGTAGATAAGGGTAAAATTAATTTCATATAGATGCGGAACAAACCGGCGCCATCTATTTCTGCCGCCTCCAACAGTTCTCCCGGAATATTCGTTGCAATATAGTTCTTTACTAAAATCACATTAAAGCCGTTCAACAGAAGACCTGGAACGATTAAAGCCCAGATTGTATTTTTAATGTGGATTAAATTGTTATAAACATAATAAGTTGACACGATTCCACCGTTAAAAAGCATCGTAAACAAAGTTAGCAGGAATACGATTTTAAGTCCCGGAACATTCTTTATGGTCAGGCCATATGCATACATCGATGTAATGGCAATGCTGCCAAAGGTACCAATACTTGTTACAATAATAGTAATAAGGTAAGCACGTCCGATTTGCCCCCATTCCTTCAGAATATATTCATATGCTGATATGCTAAACTTCTGTGGAAAGAATTGATATCCATTTACTACAGCTACGGCTTCATCCGTAAAGGATGCGATAATCAGTAATGCAAATGGTATCAATGCTAACAGGCATAAAATGATTAATACGATGTGACCGCATAGCTCAAAGCCCTTTTCCCCTCTAGACCGTACATTCATGTCTCTTCCCTCCTAAAACATCGCGTCTTCACGGCTGATCTTACGAATGATGCCGTTTGCCGACAGAACCAGTATAAAGCCTACAACAGACTGGTATACACTTGCGGCTGAAGACATACTATAATTATTCTGTACCATCAGGGCATTGTATACAAAGGTATCTATTGTCTGGGTAACATCATAAATC
>JARKQP010000381.1 GCA_029974875.1 Mobilitalea sp. | reverse complement strand
TCGTATCCATAAGGTCTCTTCCCAGCAGCTCTCTCCATATACCCTCCAGAAATTTTTCGGTATCATTCTGTGGCCCGACATGACCGCCCGAAGGTATTACTGAATTTACCTCAATATTGCTAAGGGTCTTCCTGTCTATTTTCCCGTTTGGTGTAAGAGGCATACTGTCAAGCCGTATGAACTGCGTTGGGATCATATACTCCGGCAGCTTGGCCTTTACAAGCTTCCTTAACTCACTTTCCTCATATCGCTCTGACGAGGTGTAATAGCATACAAGCATGCTGGTCTCCCCGGTCCTCTTTGCCACTACTGCTACCTGACTGATGTATTTTTCCGCAATCAGTACGCTTTCTATTTCCCCCACCTCTATACGGTATCCTCTAACCTTCACCATACCGTCTTTTCTTCCCATGTATTCCACATTTCCATCCTCAAGATATCTTCCTATATCTCCCGTCCTGTATATCCTTTCACCTTGTTCACCATATGTGATGAAAGCCTCTGCCGTCTTGTCCTCGTCTTTGTAATAACCTCTGGTAACATTGGCTCCGCTTATGTATATATCACCAGGTATTCCTATTCCACAAAGTTTCATGCCGCTGTCAAGAACAAGTATTCCGTTATTGGTTATCGGCTTTCCTATAGGTATTGAAGTCAAGCGCTCAAGCTCATCTCCTATTTTGTAGCTCGTAACCCATATGGTAGCTTCAGTGGGCCCATACATGTTCACGATTTCCGCATCCCTAAATACTCCCCTTATCTCCTTTGCAAGCTCCACGCTCCAGGCCTCTCCGCCTAACATTATCCTTCTTATTCTCTTCACGCACTCCATATCACCAATACCTTTCCTTAGCCTTCCCGCCATAAGCAGCTGTGCCATCAAGGTAGGGACAGAATGCCATATGTTTATCTTCTTTTCCTCCATATACTCCATGAGAAGGTTCATATCCCTCAGCCTGTCGGAGGATACTATGCAAAGTCCGGCACCGCTAAGCAGGGCGCCAAATATTTCAAATACCGATATATCGAAACTCAGTGATGTTACAAGCATCATCCTATCTTCCGCACCCAGCCTGCTGTCTTTAATACTCCACCTCATATAGTTGGCTGCATTTCTATGGGTCACCATCACTCCTTTGGGTACGCCGGTAGAACCGGAAGTATATATTATATACATCAGGTTATCTGCTCCTGTCACGGTATATGACGAAGTATATTCTTCCATCATCACATTTCGGGCATCATATACCTTTTCTACACCCCCGGGCAGCCATCCTCCTCCCCCTTCCGCATCTATTATCACATCAAAACTGCAACCTTCTTCTATGAGCTTTTCCACCTTGAAAGCAATACCGGAGCCTGTAACAAGCATCCTGGCGCCGCTGTGCTTGATCATGTAGCATACCCTTGATTCCGGATATACGGGATCTATAGGTACATAAGCACCTCCGGCCTTTAATATCCCAAGAATACCAACTATGGCATTTATGCTCCTGTCCAGCATTAACCCTACGGGCTCATCAGGTTTTACACCGTGCCTTGCCAGAATATTTGCCACCTTGCCGGCTCTTATATTCAATTCTTTATATGTAATACTTTCATCTTCATATATAAGGGCTATGCTGTCGGGATGCTTTGCTGCTTCCCTTTCAAACATCAAGTGCAGCGGCAAATCCTCCTGCTTCTCTCTGTCTCCTGAAAATAAGCTCAGCATGTCCTTTTCCTGTGCAGGCGTTAATACGTCAAAATCCTTGATAAGCTTACCGGTGTCCTTTACTACCTGCTCGATTATATTATTGAGATACTGCAAATACCTCTGTATTGTTTCTCTTTTGAATAAATCACAATTGTATTCCATCCTCCCATGAAGCTCTCCGTCCTCCATCTTACAAATAAGGCTCAGTTCAAACTGGCTTATACCGTCATTTTCAGACGGAACCTGCTCCCCAAATTGAAAAGAAGCAGAAAAAATCGGACTCCTGGAGGTATCCCTATCAATTTTGACCTTATTAACAAGCATATCAAAAGGATATTTCTCATTTCTATATGCCTTGATGCATTTGCCTTTAACATGCTCCAACAGTTCACTAAATGTCCAGTCTCTGTCAATATTTGCTCTTATGCATAAAATGTTTATAAATAAACCGATTACGTTTTCAAA